>ASKX01000001.1 GCA_000398025.1 Candidatus Paceibacter normanii SCGC AAA255-P19
TCCAGCGGAAATAGGCGGTTACCGCTACCATTGCTGCGTTATCAGTACATAATTTTCTTGGAGGAACTAAAAGAGGAATTTCGAATTTAAATTGCTTGCGTAATTCTTGACTAGCAACTACTCCTCCCCCAAGAATTATTGATTTTGCTTTAAATTTTTTGGCTGCCTTGATTGTTTTTTTAATTAAAACGTCAATTATCGCCTGTTGAACTTCGGCTGACATTTCTTGAATATATTGCTTTGACTTTCTGATTTTTTGGGGCCGGTTTTTAAAATCATACAAAACTGCGGTTTTTAAGCCAGAAAAACTAAAATCATAATTTTTTTGATAAATCATTGGTCGAGGCAGCTTAATTTTAAATTTTGGATGCCGTCTTTCCCTTGTCTCTCGATTTTTCTCGGCTTCTTTGTCAATGGCTGGCCCTCCTGGATAGCCCAGTCCTAAAATCTTGGCTACTTTATCAAAACATTCCCCAGCAGCGTCGTCTCTGGTTTCACCTATTAATTTGTATTTCCCAATATCCTTCATCAAAATTAACTGAGTGTGACCCCCGGAAACCACCAAACAAATCGCTGGAAATAATGTTTGGGGATTGGAGCGAATTGGTGACAGCCAATTCGCGAGGATATGAGCTTCGATATGATTGACTGGGATGATTTTCAAATTCAACTTCGCAGCTAGGTCCTTAGCAAAATTAACTCCTTGCCACAGACAAGGATCTAAGCCCGGCCCCACCGTGACGCCAATTAAATCGATGCTTCCTGCTTCCTTTAATGCCTTCTTTAAAACCGTAGGCAGGTTTCGTTGGTGCTCTCTTTTAGCTAAAAAAGGGTAAACTCCTCCATATTTGGCATGGAGCTTTACTTGCGATGAAATAATGTTTGAAAGGATTTTGAACTTAGCGCTTTTGGCTTTCAGGATACTTATACAAGTATCGTCGCAAGAAGTTTCGATAGCAAGAATAGTCATTTTCTCAAAATTTTTGGAGGGAAAGTTGTTAAATCTAAAATTTTTGAAGGTTTACTTTTCGAAAGATCACCAGCATCAACCACCAAATCTGGCTGATGCCTTTGATTTTTAAATTGTTTTAAAACTTCTTTAATTTTTGTTGAGGGGGGGTGATCGGAAATGTTGGCCGAGGTGCCAGTCAAAGGCAAATTAGTAATTGATAATAATTTATTAACAATTTTATAGTCAGGAATCCTTAAACCGATTTCCCTTTTGGGCTTTCCAATTCCTTTTGGAAATTTCCTTTTCGGCTTTAAAATCACTGTTACTTTTCCCGGCCAAACTTTTTTTAAAATTTTTTCTTGTTCTTTTTTAATTTGGGCGAATTTTTTTGCCATTTTAATATCTTTGACAAAAATTGGAATTGGTTTTTGACTTTGGCGCTTTTTTATTTTAAGGAGTTTTTTAACAGCTTTTTGGTTTCTGGCGTCAGCTATTAAGCCATAAAGAGTGTCAGTTGGGCAGACTGTCACTTTTCCCTGTTCAATAGCTTTAACTGTTATTTTAACTATTTCTTTGAAGTTTTTAGGCGTTACTTTTAAAATCTCTGGCATATTTTTTTAGTATATCACGAAAAAGGCCCTGCGGGGAAAAGCAGGGACCGAGGAGGTAGATTGTGGGTGGTGACGCCGTAAGGCGCCACCACACCAACAGCGAGTCGCAGGAAGTTTTTCTCCTGTTCTTGACTCATTACGCTTTGGGATCATCACGACCCCATTTTTCATTGACGACCGTCGCAAGTGACGCCCGTCGGAGAAACCGTATTCAAGATTAGAAAACTCCTATAGACACACCTCCTTTCAAACGTATGTAAAGGTACAAGCGAGGCAGCCCTGGCATAAAGCCAAGACAAACATCATCCACCCAGCCATCATCGAAGGCCAGGGCTACCTCGGACACGGGGCAGAGCTCTTGCTCTGCTGCATTACGGTGGGCCCTACCAGCAGGGCCGGTAAACATCACTCCTCTACCGGTGCAGGTGCTGATGGCCCAGGACTACCAGCTCGGTCACCGCATGGCGCTGCTGTTGGGCAACATCCACACGGGGACCATCTCGCGCGTGCCGCATTTCTCTATCCTCCTTTCTGTCCGAATTGAAAAAAAGGAGAACTGGTTTACGCCCTTAAGGGTCGCTACCGGTCCTCCTCCTTTCCCTATTTTGGCAAGGAAACGGGATAATTAAGATAGATTATAAAAAGTGAAGTTATTTGTCAAGAGGGAAAACTTTATTATTCTCAATATTTTCAAAAACAATTGAGTTGGGGCCGATGATGGCATTAGAACCGATTAAAACACCGGGCATTAAAGAACAATGCACGCCAGTTTTGACATTTTCGCCCATAATCACTCCGAAAGAATTTAAGCCAGTATCAATTTTTTCTCCTTTGACTACTGATTTTATCTCTCCCCTATCAATTCTGACGTTAGCCGTAATGGTGCCAGCTCCCAGCCGGCAACCTTTACCAAAAATGGAGTCACCAAAGTAACCTGAATGAGTATGAATATCTTCTTGAAAAATTGACCGGGTTACTTCAGCTAAAGCCCCAATTAAGACATTGTTTTCTAAATTAGTATATTCTCTAATTAGAGCATTATTACCAACAACGCAATTGTCGCCAACATAACAAGGTCCTTTGATTACCGCTCCTTCAAAAATTTTGGCATTCTTGCCAATGTAAACATTTCCCTTAATCACAGCATTTTTACCAACCTTAGCTGTTTTATCAATTTCCGGTTTTAAGTATCTGTCCATTAATGATTTATTAACTTTAAACAGATGCCAAGGATATTTGAAAGAAGTTGGCTCTTCTTCAATCATTACTACTCTAGCTTCATTTTCTTTAGCGTAAAGATCTTGGGCGCTCTCAAAAGCATATTGCTGCTCGGGCACTCGCTTATAATATTCAAAAAACTTTTGAGGCAACAAATAAATACCGACTGCTTTTACATCTGAGGGTTCTTTGCCTTTTTTAGGTTTTTCAATTATGCCCTTTACTTTGTCTTCTTCGAGTTCCAACATCCCATAAAGCCAAGGTTGATCAGTTTTATTCCCTAAAAAGACGAGTTCTGCTCCGCTTTCCTTAAATTTCTCCATCATTGGCTTTATAAAATCTCCAACATTAATTTTATGGGCATGAAGAACAAAAAAAGGGCCAGTAATAAAATCTTGGGCTTGAAGTACCGCATTGCCCATCCCTTTAGCTTCAGACTGGATGACGTATTTGATATTAATATCAAATTGATATTTTTTGAGTTCTTCCTCAACCTCTTTTTTGACCCCTTGAATAATAATAACTTCTTTAATTCCGGCCTCCTTTAAACCGTCAACGGTATACCAAATTAAAGGCCTCCCCATGATTTTTAGGAGGGACTTGTGCTGTCGATTTAATGGCCAGAAACGAGAGGAAAGACCTGCTGCTAAAATTACGGCCTGCATATTAGAGAGATAAAATAACTTTAGCCAGTTTGTCTGGGTCGTGGACTATTGAATTAGAAGAAGAAAGAAGATTGGCTCCGATAAATTTTTTATCACGGGCCAACTCTTTGCCATAATTCACCAAATCTAATAGTTCAGGGTGTTCTTTTTTATACTTGGCTAATCGAGTTACTACTGGCTCTTTGGTGTTATAAATCACGTAATCTAATTTCGCACCAAGCAGTTTTTCTATTTCTTTAACAAAATCTAAGACGGTAAAATTGTTAGTTTCGCCATACTTGGTCATTAGATTACAAATATAAACTTTTTTAGCCTTGCTCTTTTGAAGAGCTCTAGTAATACCCTCAGTTAATAAAATTTGAGCTAAAGAAGAATATAAATCTCCTGGACCAATAACTACTAGATCAGCCTTATTTATTGTTTCAATAGCTTTAGGATAGGCCTTAGCTTTTGGTCTCAAAAAAACTTTTTTAATTTTCAAGTTTCCGTTGTGTTTTGGGATATCAATGTTTGTTTCACCGTTAAGCACTTTTCCATTCTCTAAAATAGCGTAGATATTAGAATTGTCTAAGGTGACTGGCAAAACTTGATGGGACACATTTAACACTTTATTTAACTCTTGAAAGGTCTTTTCATAATTATTAGTGCTTAATTCTAGAGCAGTAATAAATAAATTGGCAAAATTGTGACCTTTTAGCTCGCCGGTTTGAAAACGATAATTAAAAAGCTCTTGAATGGCTGGGGAGGTGTCAGCTAGAGCAATAAAAGCTCTTCTAATGTCGCCGGGAGAGACGATTTTGTAATCTTTTCTTAATCTGCCGGCCGAACCTCCAGAATCTAACATAGCGCAAATCGCCGAGAGCTTCACCGGATATTTTTTCAGCCCAGTCAAAACTGCTTTGGGCATGGCATTACCCCCACCCAAGCAGACAATTTTTTTATCTAACTTTTTCATATTTTTGATTGTAAAATAAAATTGCCTAAAAGTCAACCTTGCATTTTAGGGGTTTTTGAGGTATATTTTAGGAAGTAAAAAGTTATGGCAGAGAAGTTTTTAATTCAAGGCGGCGTCCCTCTGAAAGGAGACGTAGAAATTTCCGGATATAAAAATGCAGCTGGAGCAGTGCTGGCTGCTGTTTTGCTTTCCGAAGAAAGCTCAGTAATTGATAACTTACCCTTGGTTTCTGATGTTTTGGACCAAATTGAAATCTTAAAACAAATGGGGGCTGAAGTTGAATGGCTTGATAAGAGGAAAATCAAAATAAATCCTAAAAATATCAGCCCAGAAAAGATTCCAGCTGACCTTTTTGAAAAAATGCGGGTTTCGGTTTTGTTGATAGGTCCCCTTTTAGCTAGGTTTAAAAAGTTTAAAGTTCCCCATCCGGGCGGAGATAAAATTGGCCTGCGGCCTATTTCTACTCATTTGGAAGCTCTAAAGGATTTTGGAGCTGAAGTAGAAGAAAAAGAGGGTTTCTATTATTTCCAAGCCCCAGAAAATCCCGAAATGCGAAGAGATAAATCTCTTCTTAACCTTCGCTCGCCAATCGGCGAGCTCGGTGGCAAAAGAATTGTTTTGAAAGAATTCTCAGTCACGGCTACTGAGAACGCCATGATGTTTGCTGTTTTGTCTAAAGGGAAAACTAAAATTGAGATTGCCGCTGCTGAACCTCAAGTTCAAGATACGGGTAAAATTTTACAAGCCATGGGGGCAAAAATTGAAGGAATCGGCACTCATACCATCGAAATTGAAGGACAAGAAAAATTACACGGCGCCAATTTTTCAATTTGCCCTGATCTTTTAGAAGCTGGCACTTTTTTCTTGGCTTTAGCTTTAACCAAGGGGGAAGGAAAAATTAAAAACGTCAATCCAGAGCATTTAACTTTCTTTTTAGAAAAAATGAGGGAAATTGGAGTAAATTTTGAAGCCTCAGAAAATGAAATTTTAGTCAAACCCTCTTCTGAATTTCAAGCGGTACGAATCCAAGTTCTTCCCTATCCTGGTTTTCCTACTGACTTACAACCTCAAACTTCAGTTTTATTAACTCAAGCCCAGGGCAAAAGCTTAATCCACGACCCTTTATATGAGAATCGCTTTCAACATTTACATGAATTAAGAAAAATGGGGGCTGACATTGAAATTACCGACCCCCATCGAGCTTTAATTTTCGGAAAAAAGGAATTAATCGGAAATAAAATCAGCGCCACTGATATTCGCTCTGGCGCTGCTCTAATTTTAGCTGGTTTAATTTCTAAAGATAAAACTCTAATTGAGAATATTACCCAAATTGAAAGAGGTTACGAAAAAATTGAAGAAAAATTAAGAAAGCTTGGCGGCCAAATTGAAAGAGTCAATATTTAACTTCAGGTATCGGGAAGGAATTATTTTCTTGACGGCTTTCAAGATTGAAGCAGGCTTAATTGGAATTAATTTTTTGAAAGCAGCTAAACTTATTAAATAAATCCCAGCTACCACCTCCTTTCCTAATTCCTTTTTACAAATCTCGCTGGCTGGAACTAAAATAACATTCTTACTAATTTTTTTAAGGTTTTTTAAAACCTCTTCTTCGGTTAGATTTTTTACCAAAGGTATAGGAACGATCTGTCTGTTAACTAAAAAGGTTGTTTTGGGGCTGGCCAAAGGATAAGCCCGAAGCGCTTCTTGCATTTCTAAACCCAAAACTAAATCAGCTTTGCCTTGAGAAATTAAAGGAGAATAAATCTCTTTACCAAATCTAATATGAACCTCTACCGAACCTCCTCTTTGAGATAAGCCATGAAGCTCTGAAGTTTTAATTTCTTTCTCCTCAATCAAAGCTGCTTCAGACAAGATCTGTAAAAGAGTTATCTGGCCTTGGCCGCCAGTTCCCACCAGCAACATATTAAATTTTTCTACCTTTTTATCTGTACGCATGGACGACGAGCGATAATTACTGAAACTTCTTTTTTATTTAAAAATTCTTTTACCGCAGCAACAAATTCTTTTTGATTTATAGGATCAATAACTCTTAGGTTTTTTACTCCGCAACCTTTAACTACATTTTCAATTCTGATCCCATTGGGCGTAGCCGGCGCTCCAGGGTGAGGCTGGTGCCCGGTCATGGCTGTGGTGCCATTGTCTAAAATAATAATCAAAGGATTTGATTTGTTATAGATAGTATTTATTAAGGCAGGAATGCCAGCGTGAAAGAAAGTACCGTCGCCAATAAAGGTAATTAACTTTTGGTCAGTGGCTTTTTTGACTCCGTGAGCAATTCCTAGCGAAGAACCCATGCAGGATAAAAAATCTTGAATCTTCAAAGGAGGAAGACCAAACAACATATAACAACCGATGTCTCCGCCAAAAACTACTTTTTCGGGATCAACTGCTTTTTTGATTGCTGAAAAAACAAACCAATAAGGGCAACCGGGACACAATTGCGGAAACCTCTTCGGAATTTTCAATTTCCAATTTCTAATTTTCAATGAATTTTCAATTTTCAATTTACAATTAGCAAACTTTGCGATAGCTAATGTGATAATTTCGGGTTTTAATTCGCCGACCTCAGAAATTAGCTCTTTTCCAGTGATTTTTAATTTACAATTGGCCTCTTTGGCTAATCTTTCTACTTCTTTTTCTAAATAAGGCTCTAATTCTTCAACTATCAAGACTTTTTTGAGCTTTTGATCGCTGAGAGCCTTGCTCTCATCTCTCGCCTCGCCCCGCTGGCGCGGGGCTCGGCTGATAAAGTCTTTAATTTTCTTTTCTGGCAAGGGATAAAAAAATCCCAACTTTAAAACCGGCAAGTTTAAATTGAGATCCTTTAGGGCCTCCTTTACATATAAATAACCTATTCCCGAAGTAATTATCCCCGTCCCGCTGATTGATTTCGGAAATCGATTAATTTGATTAATTTTAGAATGTTCGGAGAAGGTTTGGATTTTTTCTATTTTTTCTAAGAGTTCTTTTTTCATTTCCATAACTCTCGGCGGCAGGGTTACAAATCTTCTTGGATCTTTAACGAATCTCCCTTTATTCGATATTCTATATTCTATATTCGATATTCTCACTGGAGCCCGTTGGTGGGCCACCCGAGTGGTAGTCCTTATCATCACTGGTATTTTAAATCTCTCTGAAATCTGAAAGGCTAATTTAGTAAATTCTTTACATTCCTGAGGATCAGCCGGTTCTAAGGTTGGGATATGAGTTAAATAAGAGATGGCTCTGGTGCCTTCTTCCCATTGAGCTGAACTGTGACAAGAAGGGTCATCAGCTACAATAATTACGGTTGGTCCCTTGCTGCCAGTATAAACAAAAGGGCCTAAAGCATCTAAACAGACGTTTAAGCCAAAATCTTTCATGGCTACCAGAGTTTTTAATCCAGAAAAGGAAGCTCCAACTCCGGCTTCCAGGGCTACTTTCTCATTGGTAGAGTATTCAAAGTAAACTCCGGCTGATTTCCCAATTCTAAAAAAGGTGTCGCCAATGTCAGAAGCTGGTGTGCCAGGGTAAGTGGAGACAAATTGAACTCCAGCTTCCAAAGCGCCCCTAACAATAGCTTCGTTACCTAAGAGAATAATTTTTTTACCCGGTTTATTCAAAAGCATTTCTTCCATATTTACTCAACGGTTACTGACTTGGCTAAATTTCTTGGTTTGTCAACGTTATGTCCTCGTAATACTCCAGAATGGTAGGCAAAAAGCTGCAAAGGAATGAGAGCTAAAATTGGAGTTAGCATCTCTAAGGTTTTAGGAATATAAATTACGTCATCAACTAAATTTTTGATATCTTCGTTTCCCTCGGTAGCTACAGCAATAATTGGCCCTCCCCTAGCTTTAATTTCTTCGATATTAGACATCATCTTTTCGTAAACACTATTTGAAGGACAAATTGCCACTGTAGGGAAATTCTCATCAATCAAAGCTAGCTCACAGTGTTTCAACTCTCCACCTCGACAACCTTCAGCATGAACATAAGCCACCTCCTTAATTTTATGAGCTCCCTCTCTAGCAGTAGGATAATCGTATTTCCTGCCAATGTACATAAAATTGTCAAAGTTTTTATATTTTTCAGCTAGCTCTTCAATTTGCACATCTTGTTCTAAGATTTTCTTTACCAATTCCGGAATTTTTGCCAATTCTTTGGTTATTCTTTGTCCCATAACCAAGGCCATATCTCTTTGTCTGCCAAGAAATAAAGTTAAGAGAGCTAAAGCGGCAATCTGAGAAGTAGTGGCTTTTGTAGAAGCTACGGCAATCTCCGGGCCAGAACGAATATAAATTCCAGCATCAGTTTCCCTGGCCACTGAAGAACCAACCACATTAACAATTCCTAAGGTTATTAATCCCCTTTGCTTCACTTCTTTTAGAGCGGCTAAAGTGTCGGCTGTTTCTCCGGACTGAGAAACGAAAATGGCAGCTGTGTCTTTATCTAGAACCGGTTTTCGATAACGAAACTCTGAGGCCGAATCAACTTCGGCAGGAATGTTAGCATATTCTTCTAGCATATACTCTCCTACTAAAGCGGCATGGCGAGCTGTTCCGCAAGCAATAATGTTTAATCTTTTTATTTTCCTCAACTTATCCTGAATTGCCTCCAGTCCTCCTAATTTTGCCGTACCTTCGTTAATTAATAATCTTCCTTTTAAAGTATTCTCAAGACTTTCGGGCTGTTCCATTATCTCTTTTATCGTAAAGTGAGGATATCCCTTCTTCTCCGCCTCCCCTCTTTCCCATTCAATTGTTTCTAAGGGCTTTTCTTTTAAAATAAAAAAGTTGCCCGGCTTTAAAACGGCAATTTCATTGTCATCTAAATTAATCACCTGACGAGTATGAGTGATTACGGCTGCTGGATCGGAAGCAACTAAAAATTCATCTTGACCTATCCCTAAAAGTAAAGGAGAAGATAGTCTGGCTACTACAATTTTTTGAGGGTCTCTCTTAGAAACCACCGCTATACCGTAAGTCCCCTTTACTTCTCTTAAGGTCTCCCTTACTGCTTCCTCAAGATTACCTCTGAAATGTTTCTCAATTAAATGGCTAAGGACTTCTGTGTCACATTCAGAATTAAACTTATGCCCTTCTTTTATAAGTTGATTTCTAATTTCTTGATAATTCTCAATGATTCCATTGTGGACCAAGAAGATTTCTTTTTTACAATCGAAATGAGGATGAGCATTAGCATCGGTAACAGCGCCGGTGGTCGCCCAGCGGGTATGAGCAATGCCAATTTCTCCGTTAGGGTCAGGAAACTCTTGTTCAAATTGGGAAATTTTCCCTGTTTTTTTAAATAAAAACGGCTTTTTTCCATCAAGAACGGAAAAGCCAAAGCTATCATAACCTCGATATTCTAATCTCTTTAGTCCAGCTAATAAAATAGGGAAGGCTGGCTTTTTACCAATATAACCAACGATGCCGCACATTGATTTATGTAACGATATTTATAATTTTCCCAGGGACGAAAATAACTTTTTTAATTTCCTTATCTCCTATCCATTTTTGCACGATTTGGCGAGAAATAGCAAGTTCTCTAGCTTTTTCTTCCGAAAGCGAAGCCTCCACTTCAATTTTGTCTCTAACCTTACCATTAACTTGGACCACCAAATTTACCACTTCTTCTTTAATCAACTTTGGGTCATATTTTGGCCATTTCTCAAGAAAGATACTCTCTTTGTGGCCAATTTTCTGCCAGAGCTCTTCAGCTAGGTGAGGAGCAAAAGGAGAGAGTAAAATCAACGTTTTTTCAATAACGTCTTTCCCTACGTTTTCTTTCTTTGCTAAACATAGATTGATAAATTCCATGAAAGCAGCTACCGCTGTATTAAACTTTGTTGCTTCCAAATCTTCATCAATTTTTTTATTAAGTTTTTGTAAAGCTCTTAAAATTTCTGAGCTGCTTTCTTTATTCTCTCCACTCTCTGCGACTATCCTCCAAACTTTTTCCAAAAATCGATAAACTCCTTTGACTCCTTGAGCGCTCCAGGTAATAGTTTGGTCAAAAGGGCCCATAAACATTTCGTAAATCCTCAAAGTGTCTGCTCCATATTTTTCAACAATATCATCAGGATTGATGACGTTGCCAAAGGATTTGGACATTTTTCTGCCGTCTTCAGCTAAGACTATACCATGAGAAGTTCTTCTCTGATAGGGTTCAGGCGTGGGAGCGGCTCCAATATCAAAAAGGAATTTATAAATGAATCGAGAATATAAAAGGTGTAAAGTAGTATGTTCCATACCACCGTTATACCAGTCAACTGGCAACCAGTATCTTAATTTTTTAGAATCAGCTAAAACTTTATCATTATCAGGATCACAGTACCTCATATAATACCAGTTGGAACCTGCCCAATTTGGCATAGTGTCTGTTTCTCTTTTGGCTGGACCTGCACATTTTGGACACTTAGTATTAACCCATTCAGAAATTGCAGCTAAAGGACTCTCGCCAGTACCAGTTGGTTGATATTTTTCAACATAAGGCAGCTCGACTGGTAAATCTTTTTCTGGCACTGGAGCCACTCCGCACTTTGGGCAATGCACAATTGGGATGGGCTCTCCCCAATAATGTTGTCTAGAGAAAACCCAATCACGTAATTTATATTGAACTTTTTTTCTGCCAGCTCCTTTTTTTTCTAGCCAAGCAGTAATTTTTTCAATTGCCTCTTCAGAAGATAAATCATTAAATTGTCCGGAATTAACTAATTTACCGTAATCAGTGTAAGCTTCTATTAAAATATCACTAACAATTTCTGGCAATTCTTTTATGCCGTAACTTTCATTGAAATGGCCCTTATTATCAAATATTTTAATTTCGCTTTTAAGGGGTTTGTAATTTTCCTGAACCGAGAGGGGAATGTAAGGATCATTAGTAGACAGATAAATAACTGATTCTTCAGTCAATCTTCTAATTTTACCCCAATCTAATTTAGTAGAATTAAATTTTTGAATGCAACTAATCCCGGCATCGTCAGTACCAGCTTTTTTCAAAGCTTGCCAATTTTTTTCATCCTGTTTTTCGCCAGTAGGTGCAACTAGAATTAGCTTTTTAACTTTCAAATTAGCTTCTTCAATAAATTTACAAGCGACGGGCACACCAAGACTATGACCAACTACGATTAAATCACCTGCAAATTCCTCCTTGAAACTGCTAAGAGTACCTAACCACTCTTTCATTTCTGGATTTTCAGCGTTAGGCAAATCAGGAATTAAAGCTTTGTAGCCAATTTTTTCGCATTCTTGCTTAAACCAAGGAAACCAATTTTCCTTAGAATGGCCGCAAATACCATGAATTAAAAGTACAGTTCCTTTGAGCTTATCATCTCTAATAACAACTTTTATCGGTAGGTTATATTTTTTAGCAAAGTCATAATCTCGATAGTCGTGAGCTGGCACCACCATAACCGCTCCTCCACCATAAGTAGCTACTACATAATCACCTACCCAAATGGGCACTTTTTCCTCATTAGCCGGGTTAATACAATAAGAACCGGTAAAAACTCCGGTTTTTTCTTTTTCTAACTGTCCTCTTTCAAAATCACTTTTCTTTTTAGCAGCTTTAATATATTCTTCTACCTCTTCTTTATTTTCGGGTTTAATCAGCTTCTCAATTAAAGGGTGCTCGGGAGCCAAAACCAGAGCTGTCACTCCAAAAAGAGTATCGGTTCTAGTGGTAAAAACTTGGATTATATCTTTAGAGCCTTCAACTTTGAAATCGATTTCGGTCCCATAACTTTTGCCGATCCAATTAATTTGTTGTGCTTTGATTTTTTCTAAATAATTAACTTTTCCTAAATCCTCAATTAAACGATCGGAGTAAGCAGTAATTTTGAGCATCCATTGTTTCAAGACTTTTTTCTCTACCGGCGCTCCGCAGCGCTCGCAAGCCCCTCCGACTACCTCTTCATTAGCCAAACCAATTTTACAAGAAGGACACCAATTAACCGGTATTTCAGCTTGATAAGCCAGCCCCTTTTCAAAAAGTTTAAGAAAAATCCACTGAGTCCATCTGTAATATTTTGGCTCGGTGGTGTTAATCTCTCTAGACCAATCAAAAGAAAGGCCCAAACTTTTAAGTTGCCTCTTAAAGTTAGCTGCGTTTTTTTCAGTTACTTTTTGAGGATGAATGCCAGTTTTGATGGCGTAATTCTCCGTAGGTAAGCCAAAAGCATCCCAACCAATAGGATACAAAACATTAAATCCTTCCATCCGACTTTTTCTGGCTACGGCGTCTAGAGCAGAATAACTGCGGACGTGGCCCACATGAAGGCCATCTCCGGAAGGATAAGGAAACTCAATGAGAATATATTTTTTAGGTCGTTTAGAAAAATCCTCTGCCCGATACAATTTCTTTTCCTCCCAAAGTTTCTGCCACTTGGGCTCTATTTCCTGAGGCTTATAATTCATAAAATCATCTTTAATTCTATCTCGTTTTTTTTGCCTTTGTCTATTTTATCAGCTCCAAAAACAAGACGAGGGGGAAGCAAATTGCTTCCCCCTTCTTCATTTATCAAAAGGATTTTAATTAAGTGACTTACCAGTAAGGATCCGGTAGATTTCCAGATACCTCTCTGTTGTCTCTCTTACCACCCCCAGCGGTAATATCGGCGCTGGCGGCTGTTTGTCCCAGCCAGTACCGGCAAGGTAGTCCCGGACAGGCTGTTTGTCTAAGCTTTCTCTGGTCTTGTCTAATTCATACTTAAGCCTGTTCCAAAAGCGACTACTATCTGGGGTCAACAACTCATCGATCAGGATAAGCCTGCCGTTATGCAAACCAAATTCTATTTTAGTGTCGGCGAGGATGACGCCTCGTTGGTAAGCAAAAACTCTGGCAAACTTATAAATGTTTAAAGTTGTTTCCTTTATTTCTCTTGTCAGCTCTTCGCCGATAATTTTTCTTATCTCTTCCATAGTAATCGGCTCATCGTGCCCACTCTCCGCTTTTGTGGTGGGCGTAAAGATAGGCTCTGAAAGCTCATCGCCCTCTTTTAACCCTTTCGGCAGCAGTTGACCAGCAACGGTTCCGTGCTCCCGGTACTCGGCCCAAGCCGAGCCAAATAGGAAGCCGCGGGCTATGCACTCTACAGGAACCCTCTGCAGGATTTTCCTGACTATCATTGAGCGACCCACAAAGGTATCCAGAATTGAGTCACTCACTTTTGAGTGAACATAAGGTCTAAGAGTGTCCACGGTATCCACCATTTCCACAAGATGATTTTGGACAATATGCCCGGTCTGATTAAACCAGAAGCTCGAAAGCTTATTCAAAACAAGACCTTTCTCAGGGACAGGGTTTGGCAATACCACATCAAAAGCAGAAATACGGTCTGTGGCAACCATAAGCAGCGAAGCGCTAAGGTCGTAGGTGTCTCTCACTTTTCCCCGGGAGAAAAGTCTTTCTCCGGGGAGTCTTNACCGAAACATAGCCTCTGTTCCCATATTTTTATACCTCCTCTTGCCGATATTTTTCCAAGAAAACTTCTGCTCTCTTGGCAACTTCTAAAGCTTTCTCTTCAGCTTTACCAGTGAAGTCCTCTGGTCTCTTCAATAGATCTATCAACTCCTCAGATGTGCTTTCTACTACCGACCCAAGCTTAAGCTCTGGTTTTTCCTTGGCCAAAAGCAACAGCTCTTCTATCAAGTGACGGCCGGAGATCTGGGAACGAGGCACTAGGGTACGATTTACCAGCTCGTGAGCGTCTCCCTGATAGCCCACCATCACTAAGACAATATAAATTGCCTCAGATAAAACGAGATGTTTGTTGATGGCAAAGTTGCGTTCCAGAGCCTTTTCGTCAACTGTAATTTTAGGAATGATTCTGTTGGCCGTTTCCAGTTGGTGTTGGGTAAGGACGACTATGCCCGGGAACTCTCGCATTACACACATTCCAGTAGCATCGCGCTGGTGATCAGAGATTATCACGTCCAACACTTTGTGAAATTCATCTTTAACAATGGTGTAAATACCTTCAATGCCTTCCCAGCTTATGGGATTTCTCTTGTGAGGCATAGCTGAGGAACCATCTTGGGTATCTTCAAAGGGTTCCACTACTTCTGCTAACTCAGTCCTTTGAAGATTCCGACAGTCCCGAGAAACCTGCCCTAAAGCTCCTGAAAGCAGGGTGAATTCAAGGAGAAAACGAGCAAGGGGCTCGGGCGGCAGAATCTGGGTGGAGATCGAAGCAGGTAGAAGTTTTAATTCGGCCAGAACCAATTCTTCAAAACTCTTGCCAAACATTTCTTGGGATTTTTTTTCAAACCCCAAAGCTACCTGACAGTTGTAAGGGCCAACCGGACCACTAAACTTTCCCGTTAGTTCTGCTTCTCTGGCTACCAAATGTTCAGCGATGTCAATAACTCTCCCCAAGACAGTCGCCAGCCAGAAGCCAACGGTGATTGGCTCGGCGTGTTGTCCGTGAGTCCGGCCAATCTGAGCGATGCCGGAAAATTGAACCACTTTTTCTTTTAGCGAACTAATCAGTTTTAAGAGAGCCGGGAAACTAACTTCCCAAAAAGCTTGTTTATAGGCAACTGTCCTAGCCGTATCAATGATGTCGTAACTGGTAGCTGGAACATGAAACCACCGTGCTAGGATTGCCGCTAAACGCATTCTGGTAGCTGTCAAAAAATGGCGAATAGCCATTAATAAAGCTCGGATGTCGTGCTTGGTAATGGCTCTCTCAATCGCATCTTCAAGAGTGGTGGTTATTTTTTGGCGAAGAACTTGATAGGTGTCGTCGGTTAAAAGAATATCCGTTCCTAGCGGAATCATTCCGAGTTTGGCTTGGACTTTCAGTAAAGCCCACTCAACGTCAAAATAAAATCTGGCAATGTTGTCGTAGCCGAAATAAGGTTTTAACGAATCGGGTTGATAGCGTGGATTTCCTGGCAGTTCTAATCTCTCTGGTTTTCCTTTCAATTTTTTTATAATTTCCTTGAGCAAATCTGACATTTCTTTCACCTCTTTCTTTTTTCTTTTATTCGGTTATTTGGTTTGGAAGGTTCTGGTTCCATGGCAGAGCCATGAAAAAAAAGGAGTATCCCTCCTTATTAAAAATTATCAGATTTCAAGGAATTGTCAAAACTCTAAAAATGGTCAGATATATTCTATTGTTGCCGGCGGTTTTGGGGTCAGGTCATAGCAAACCCGATTAACTCCCGGGATTTCAGTAATTAATCTTTTAGTAATTTTTTCCAAAATTTTCCAAGAAAGTTTGGTGGGCCTAGCCCTTCTCGCATCAGCGCTTTCAATACATCTTAAGATTATAATGTTACCAAATTCTCTTTTATTATTCCTAATACCAGTGGCTTTGTCTTTCATTAGAACCGGGAAATATTGAAAAGCACCAGTATTTTTTAATTCTTTTTCAACAATCTCGGTAGCTTTTCTAACAACGGCAATTCTTTCCGGAGTAACCTCGCCGATAACTCGGGCAGCCAAAGCCGGACCCGGAAAAGGCATTCTTTGATAAATTGATTTGGGTAATCCTAAAAGTTTAGCTGTTTTTCTTACGCCGTCTTTGCGAAGTTCAATTAGAGGCTCGATAACTTTATATCCATATTCTTTTTCCGGTGAAATTCCAACTTGAGCCAAAACATTATGTTGCCTTTTAATGCCGGCCACCGTTTCTTCAACGTCAGTTAAGATGGTTCCTTGAAGCAGAAATTTAATCTTTTTTTCTCTGATAATTTTCCCAAAAACATCTTTATAAAAAGCAGCGGTAATGGCTTTTCTTTTTTCCTCAGGATCAGTTTTTCCTTTTAAGACCCGGAAAAATTGATTTTGAGCATCAACCACCTCTATTTTAATTCCCAATTTCTTAAAAGTTTTCGCCACGCTTTCTGACTCTCTTTCTCTCATTAAACCATTGCTGATAAAAACAACCTTGAGGTTTTTCCCCAAGGCCTTGTACCCCAGAAGGGTTACGGTTGAACTATCAACTCCCCCAGATAAAACACTTAAAGCCTTTTCTTTGCCAACAATTTCTCTAATCTCTTTTATTCTGTTATTGATAAAGTTTGAATAATTTTTGGGCATTCTCTGTGGTAACCCTTGATATTTCTTCATAACTTATTTTTTTAATTTCGGCAATCTTTTCTGCAACATATTTTACATATATAGGTTCGTTCCTTCCTTCCATTGGTGAAGGTGTTAAATAAGGGCAATCAGTTTCAATTAAAATTTTATCTAAGGGCGTGTTTTCAATATTTTCTTTAAAATTTATCCCTTCAATGTTCTTAAAAATTATTCCGTTATAACCAATGTAAAATCCGAAGTTTAAATATCTTTGAAGCTCTTCTAAGCCTCCTACAAATCCATGAGCCACTGCTCTTCCTGGTTTTATTCCAGGACTGTTAGATAAAAATTCAATTAAATCTCGATGAGCCATGCGGCAATGGAATACTACTGGTAAATTTAGTTCTTTGGCTAATCTTAATTGTTTTGAGAGTTCTTCTTTTTGTTTCTCTTTGAATAATTCCAATTTTCTTTTGGTTTTTGGCCTCCAATAATAATCTAAGCCGGCTTCTCCAATGGCTACTACTTTTTCGGCCTTGGCTAGTTCTTTATACTTCTCATAATCAAAACTTTCTTCTCTTGAATTAAAGGCTATTTCTTCTTTATCTAATTTCATTTTTACCAAGCCAGCGTTCAGATGAAGAGGATGGAGCCCTACGCTCGCATAAACTCCTTTTGGATATTTTTGAGCAATCTCTAATGCTTTTTTACTGGTATCATATTGAGTGCCAATATTAATCATCCAGACCCCCATATTCAAAGAACGCCGGATTACTTCTTCGGCGTCTTCTTTGTAAGCGTTAAAATTTAAATGGGCATGGGTATCAATCATTGAAATAAATTGAAAATTTATTGAAATGAGAGATGAGCTTCAGTTCATCGATCAACATAATTTATAACCTAGGAAATAAGGATTTACTTTTTTTAGTTCTTAGTTGTCCGAAAATTTTCTCTGAAGTTTCAGGCAAAAACGGTTCTAATAATTTGGCTATTTCATTAACAGCCAATAACAAATTGCCAATAGCTTCTTTCTGTTTCTCGCCTTCCTCCCAGGGCCGCTCTTTTTCAATATATTTGTCGCAAAAACTAATCAAATCCCAAACGACAATCAATGCCTCATTAAACTTAAAATCCTCCAATGCCTTCTTATATTTTTTCTGAGTTTTATTTATTGTTGTTTGTAATTTGGAATTTGTAATTTGTTTGTAATTTGGAATTTGTAATTTGGAATTTTTAGCCATAGTTATTACTCTGGCCACCAAATTACCTAACCCTTTGGCTAAATCAGCATTATATCTTCCTTCAAACTTCTCATAAGTAAAATCGCCGTCCTCTGCCGGAGGAATCTCTCTCAAAAGAAAATATCTAACCGGGTCAGTTCCGTATTTTTTAACCAATTCAAAAGGATCAATAACATTTCCTAAAGATTTTGACATTTTCTGGCTAGCAACAGTTAAATAACCATGAACAAAAATGGTTTTTGGCAGAGCTAATTTAGCTGAAATGAGCATCGCTATCCAGTATATGGCATGGAAACGAATTATTCCTTTCCCCACAATATGAAGATCTGCTGGCCACCATTTTTTAAACTTTTTCGGATTATCAGGATATCCAATAGCATTAATATAGTTCGAAAGAGCGTCATACCAGGTCCACAAAATTTGATTTGGGTCTCCCGGTACCGGAATTCCCCATCCTTGACCACGTTCAGCTAACCGAGAAATACAAATATCTTTTAAGCCAGAATTTATGAAACTTATAATTTCATTCTTTCTAGTGCAGGGGATTATCTTTACCTCGTCGTTTTCAATAATTTTTTTTATTTTATCTTGATACTTAGAAAGCTTGAAAAAATAATTTTCTTCCTCTATTAACTCAGGCCTAGTTTTATGTTCTGGACAAAGACCGCTTACTAACTCGCTTTTTTTATAGAATTCTTCACACCCCACACAATAAAGTCCTCGATAGGTTTTTTTATAAATGTCTTTTTGACAAGCCTTCCATAACTTTTGAGCTCCTTTTAAATGACGATTTTCTGTAGTTCGAATAAAATCATTAAAGGTTAAATTAAGGGCTTTTTTTAACTCATAAAATTTCCTAGCATTACGATCTACTAATTTTTTAACTGAAATCCCTTCTTTTTTTGCTGCCTGAACATTTTTAAGAGAATCTTCATCTGTTCCAGTCAAAAAGAAAACCTCCTCACCCAAAGCCCGGTGATATCTGGCTATGACATCGGCTTGAACTTTTTCTAAAGCATGGCCTGCGTGAGGAGGAGCATTAACATAGTCTATAGCTGTTGTGATATAAAATTTTTCCTTTTCCCGCATAATTTTAAAAGGAGGCTTAAACCTCCTTTTATTTTATCACAATGGAGTTTTTATTAAAAATTAGAAAACTACTCGTCTTTCCGGACCTCTTTTTGGCGGAGAAGACGGTGGAGAAGTTTCAGTTTCTTTCTTTTTCTTCAAGAAATCTCTTAAAAATTCGTAAATTACTCCCCCCAAAGGAATAGCTAAAACTGCTCCTAAAATTCCCAAAAGCTTTCCGCCGATGGCTAAAGAAATTAAAACCAAAACTGGCGGCAAGCCGACGAATTTCCTGGTTAATATTGGCGAAATGATATTTCCTTCAATCTGTTGAATCAAAATAAAAACTGCTAAAAGGAGAAGGGCTTTCCACCAAGAGTCCAAGGCAACAAAGATAAAAGCAATGGCTCCGGCTACAATTGGGCCTAAAACTGGAATAAAATCTAAAACTCCAGCTAAAAGAGCCAAAATAAAAGCGTATTCTACGTCAAATAATTTAAGAGTGATAAAAACAGCTATTCCTACAAAGAAGCAGGTTAAAACCCTAGCTCCAAACCAACCAGCAACTTTATTTTGAGACCTTTCCCAGATAGCTAAGATATTGGCTTCATATTTTTTAGGAGATAAGATTCCTATAATTCTCTCCATCCCTCTTTCTTCCAGAGACATAAAAAGAGCAATAGCTAAAACAAAAATGGTTGAGCCGATTCCGCCAAAAATAATGGCTAGGGCTGAAAGAATATCAGCTGAGGCCTTTTGGAGCATTTGCCCAAAAGCTTGAGTAAAACTTTCCATGCTCTCAAAAGCTTCTATTCCTAACTCTCTAAGAGGAGGAGCAACTCTTTCAAAATATTGAGGGAAAAATTGAGAAAATTGCTGAATCTCATTAACAAACATGGGGGCTGTCAAAAAAATAAGTGACCCTAAAATTCCAAAAATAACCACATAAACAAAAATCGCTGCTAACACTCGAGGAAGACGTAAGCGCTGTAAAAAATTAATGGCCGGATTAAATAAAATTGAAATGATTAAGGCAAAGGCAACCCAAACTAAAATATCTCTTACTAGATAAATAATGTAAAAACAAAGGAAAGCTAAAGATGTTTTTAGAATTGTTCCCCAAGAAATATCTAAGACGCGCTCACCGTTCATCGAGTTTTCATTCTTTAATATTAATTAATATATGTGAAAACGAAGATAAAAATGAATCTTTAGATTCATCGCCTATATTTTAAATAGTTTTTGAAATTTTGATTTATCCTTAAATGGACCGATGAGGACCAAATTTAATTTGTTGGGTTGAAATATGTCTTTGGCTACTTTCAGAATATCATTTATGGAAATTTTATCAATTTTCTTAAAAATTTCTTCAGGGGTTAAAATTTTATTCTCTAGAAGCTC
Organism: Candidatus Paceibacter normanii SCGC AAA255-P19; assembly: GCA_000398025.1. Lineage (GTDB taxonomy): Bacteria > Patescibacteriota > Minisyncoccia > Minisyncoccales > Paceibacteraceae > Paceibacter > Paceibacter normanii. The sequence goes on from ASKX01000001.1 coordinate 20,142, forward strand.
CTGGCCAGCGTAAAAGGTGGCTTGAGCATCGGAAGATTCTAATTCTAAAGCAGTTTTTCCTTTTATGTAATCTTTAGCTTTTTTGAACTCTTTGGCAGGAACTTTTTTTTGAGAGATTTTTTTATATTCTCTTAAAATAATGGAGATTGCCTTTTCCACGTTTTTATTATCTACCCCGGCTTGAGTGGCTAAATAACCGGTATCGGGATCAGAATTGACATTAGTTTTTATGTAATAAGCTATCCCCAACTTTTCCCTTACTTCAATAAACAATCTTGAACTCATCATCCCTCCCAAGATCACCTCTAAGATTTCTTGAGTAAATCTCTGAGGATGAAAAAGATTATAAGCTCTTGCTCCTAAAACCAGATGGGTTTGGTCAGTTTCCCTGGGCTGCAAAAGAATCTGAGGTTTGTTTTGTTTTTCAATCACCGGGGATTTTCCTTTTGCTTTTTTTGTGCTTATTTTAGAAAAATATTTCTTAACTTTAGAAATAATCTCTTTTTCTCTTATTCTCCCGGATAGACAAACAATGGTATTTGAAGCCACATATTGGTTCTTCATATAGTTCAGAAGGTCCTGCTGGGTCATTCCAATTACATTTTCTTTAGTTCCGAACAATGGCCAGCCAGCTGGTTGGTCGCCGTAGAGAAGCTGATTCCATAGAATCCCCAGATAAAACATTGGATGGTCATAGTACATATTAATCTCTTCAACAATCACCCCTCTTTCTTTTTTTATTTCTTCTTCGGGCAGTAAACTGTTTAAATAAATGTCTGAAACCCAATCTAAAGCTAATTCGGCATGGGAAGCAGCGACTTTAGCGTAATAACCAGTATATTCTTCACCAGTAAAAGCGTTGTAAATTCCTCCGATTTTATCTAAGGTTTCAGCAATGGCTATCGTCGAAGGTCTTTTTTTAGTTCCTTTGAAGTACATGTGCTCTAGAAAATGAGAAATTCCGTTTATTTTTTTAGTTTCGTACTTGGAGCCGGTACCAACCAATACTAAAGCGGTTACTGCTTTAGTGCTTTTTTGAGGAACAGTAATAATCCTAAGACCGTTTTTTAGAGTTGTTTTTGTATACATTGAACAAGATCGCTTATTTTTACTCTTTCTTGTTTCATGGTGTCGCGGTCCCGAACCGTAACATCATTTTTCTCTAAAGTTTCAAAGTCACAAGTTACTGCATAAGGAATGCCAATTTCGTCGCCACGGCGATAGCGCCGGCCAATTGAACCAACGTCATCATACCGGCAGGTAAAATAAGGTTTCAACAATTGAAAAACTTCTTTAGCCTTTTTTACTAATTCTGGTTTATTCCTGACCAATGGCAGCACGGCCACTTTTATCGGGGCTATTTTTTTACTCAGTTTTAAGACTACTTCAATTTCCTTAGTGGCTTGAGTAGTTTTGGTTCTGCCGCCTTTTACTTCAGAATAAGCGTCGCATAAAACTGCCAAGAGAGCTCTTTCTAGCCCCAAGGTTGGTTCAATTACGTAAGGATAATATTTCTTTTTTTTCTCCTCGTCATGATAGCTTAAGTCTTGGCCAGAGAATTTGGCGTGCCTTTTTAAATCATAATCGGTGCGGTTGGCTACTCCAGCTAATTCTGACCAACCAAAAGGAAATTTATACTCAATATCCACGGTCCTTTTGGAATAGTGAGCTAAAGATTTCTTAGGATGCTCATAACGCCTAAGATTTTCTTTTTTAAGGCCTAAATCTAAAAAGAACTTCTCCCAGCTGTCCAGCCAAATATCAAATTGTTTTTCGTCTTTTCCCGGCTCGACAAAATATTCAATTTCTGCAATGTCAAATTCTCTTGAACGGAAAGTGAAGTTTCCAGTGGTAATTTCATTTCTAAAGCAACGGCCCGTTTGAGCAATACCAAAGGGCACTTTTAATCTCATCGATTCTTGAGCCAAATTAAAATTGGTGAACATCGACTGAGCAGTTTCTGGACGAAGATATGTGATATGAGTTTCGTCTTCCACTGGCCCTAAAAAAGTTTTGAACATCAAATTAAATTGCCGGGGAGAGGTAAAATCTTTCCCGCCACATTGAGAACATTCTTTTTTGGTCAGTTGATCTTCTCTGAAGCGAGCGTGACATTTTTTACACTCAATTAGGGGATCGGTGAAACTTTCCAAGTGACCTGAGGCCTCCCAGGTTTTAGGGTGCATCAAAACTGTACCATCAATTAAAACCGTGTCTTCTCTTTCCTGGACAAATCTTTCTAACCAAAGCTTTCTAATATTATTTTTCAAAAGAGAACCTAAAGGCCCATAATCCCAAAGGGCCTCTACCCCACCATAAATCTCTGAGGAAGGGAAAACGAAACCCCGCCTTTTGCATAACGATACAATTTTTTCCATTAAATTTGTCATAATTTCAGTTTATTTTTAAAGGCTTCTCTTTGGGTATATGTAAGCTTTATACCCCCGAAGAAAAAAGCATTCGTAAATGGCGTAACTTTCTCCTGGGCATGATATTTAATCCATTTTGGGTCTTTAATTGCTAAAATTCCTTTTGCTCTGCAATATTCCCGCGTTATTATATATTTTAATTCATCTCTAAATCGATTAATTGTTGTCCTGATTTCCTTAGGCTTAACGAAAAACATAAAAATTATGTCTTTTTCCGGGTTAAAACTTGCTTTTTTCATCACCTCTTTTATTATTTCTTTTTCAAGATTATAGGGTCTATCTTTTGGATATTTTGCTAATAAAATTTCATCTGAAGATATAAATGGAACAACTATATCAATAGTGCTCATAACTATAACTGAGGGACTAATTGAAACAACTCCTCGGCCCTTTTCTCTTAACATTCTGCCTCTTTCATCATACAGCCATTTTTTAATCATCCCTTTGCATCCAAAAAAACCAATTATAAAAGCTTTTTTACCTTCTTTTATAGTGTTAAGGATTAATCTGCATTTTTTACTTTTAGAAAAAATCTTTGTAAGATCCTGGTATTTTAATTTATCTAATTGAGGTAATATTTTATCTCCCCACTCGTCCACAAAATCTATAATATGTTTATCGACATAACTTATCATAAATCAATTTTTTAAATGGACTTAGCCACAATAGCCCCCCATCCTCTTTCTAAATGTTTTGCTATCCCCCATGCCACGTGGTAATACTCTTCCATATTCTTAACCTCAAAATATACCAATAAATCCCATTCGCCAGTTATAATATCTATTTTTTTAATCTGAGGGAAAGTTCCGATTAAAAATCTAGCTTGAGATTCCGGATCTTCTTCAGATAGAGATTTGCCTAATTTTATTCTACCTACTATGTAGGCCGAGATTGTTTCGCCCATAAAATTAATTCTCTATATTAAATTTCACGACCTTTTATAAATAGAACTAATTACTGAACGGTTCCCATTTCTGGAGAAATGGTTGGGTCATCGGGCAAAATGGTGTTAACGGCAGAATCGGTTGCCTCAAGAATCTCTTTAGTCCATTGGTCTTGGCCAGTAACCTTGGTTTGGCTAATAATCTCTGGGGTTTTTCCTTTTTGGTTTTCGGTTGGAGTGAATTTGACCTGGAAAGAAATGTTAGGAGTGGACCCTAAAACTCCCTGACCAATCTCCATATCTCCAATCTCCCAAACAATTTCTCTGGAGTGAGAATCGAAGGCAAACTTATCTGCCGCCTCTTCCGGGAAAATCTTCCCAGTTAATTGAACTTGTTGGGGCAAAATAGCCTTGACTTTCACATTTTTTATTTCGTTGTAATAATTTTTTGCCTGCCACATTATGGTATAGGTAGTGTCTCCTCCTGCCACAGGCGGCAGAGGGCCAGAATTGCCAAAAACTTCATCCTGAAAATAGCCCTTTTGAATAACGACCAGTTTAGAATTAAGCTTGGTAACAAATTCTTCTTCTGCTTGGCTCAAGAAAACTTTATTTATTAAAGTAGGATTCTTTAAGACTCCGAGTTCTTCTTTCAAATTAACCCAAAACTCCACTTTGCCTTCTTCCATAGGAGGAAGAAATTGCAGCCGGGGGAGCCTCCTCCAGTCAAAAATAATTGAATTATCTCCTGCCTCATAGTCCCCCATTTCAGACTTTATTGTTTGAAAATCAAATGCTTCCCCTTCTAATCTGTTTACCAAAAACAAACTTGTCAAGTCTTCTTCTCCAACATTTTTAAAAAGGACTTCGTAATGCAGCCAGTCGCCAGGGGAAGCAATATACTGAGGGTTGCCATTAATCTGCTGCCAAATGTAAAGAGAAGGTTTAATAAGCTCAATCCCTTTAATTGACTCTTTCAGCAACACGAATTCTCCATCTCGCCAACTGCCCAATTTCGCTCGAAAGATTTTTTCTTCTCCCACTTCTCCAGAAAGCCTGCCTTTCACTTCCACCCTTCCTCCAGAGGCCTTATTCAAAAGGCCGATCTCCCACTCATTTTTTTCTAAAGCTGGGGGGGTGGATTCAACAAATTCAAAATTGGAAGGATAATCTGTCACCACTCTTAAATCAGAAAGGGGGTAATCTACGTTGGAAAAATAATTTAATCTAAACTTAAATTCTTTTCCCGACTCAGCTTGTGAGGGTAAGTCGAACTCAAAAGTAAGAGGAACTGATTTTATCTGGGTAGTAAAAGTGGTGGCTGATTCGTAAGCTGCTTTTAAGTTTTTAGGTCGATAGCTCAACCAGGCCTTAGCCACCTGAGTTTGGCCTTCTTTACCTAACAATCTCACTTTAAAATGGAAAGTTTTTTCTTCTCCTGGATAAATAGCTCCTCCCAGGTCGGCAGAGCTTTTGGTAATTCTCAGAGAATCCTCCCCAACTGGTATGGAATATTTTGGATATTCAAAAATAAGCTCTGGGTCTTCCAATCTTACGTTACCATTATTTTTATATTTCACCGTGTATTCAAACTCCTCAGCTAAAACCGCCTCTTCTTGGCCCAAGATTTCCAGTTTGAGGATCTCTTTTGAGTAAATATTCTTTTGCCAATGCCAGAAGCCGACTAAACCAGATATGGCAGCTAAAATAATTAGGAAAGTAATAAATTTTCTCCGCATGGTAAGATTTTAATTTATTAAGGGCGAGGTTGAAGATGAAGCTCCAATTTCATCGACTATTCGTAAAAAATAACTCTGAGAAAGAAGGGTTAGTTCTTTTAGATATTTTGCCTCAAATTTTAATTTTGATAAAGTTTTCCAATCCTTTTTTAAAATCAATCTTAATATTTTTATTGTCTCTAGGGTTATTTCTCCGCTTGATTTTATTTTTTGAGAACAGCTTTGACAAATTATTCCTCCCTCTTTTGAACTAAAGCGGATTTTCCCGGGGGTTATTTTTTTCTGACATAAGGAACAATTATAGAACTCGGGTCCGTACCCTAGAAGAGAAAACAAATTCCAGAGAAAATAGTAATAAATCAGGTTATAGATTACAGGTTTTAGGTTGTTAGCGTTTAATCTACTGAAGGTTTCTTCGAATAATTGCCAGAGGTTATTGTCTGGCTCTTGGCCTTTAACTAAGTTGTCTAAAACTTCAGCAATTTGATAGGCAATTCTTAGCTTTTTTAAATCCTTTCTTAGATTGGGAAAATTTTCAACTAAAATAGCATCGGTAAGGGTTTTGTGAGTTTTCCCTTGAATAAATTCAATTTCTGATAAATAAAAAAGTTCTAGGCCCCCTCTCAACTTTGATTTAATTTTTCTTTCTGCCTTAGCTAATAAATCTAACCTGCCAAAATCCTTAGTGTGGACGGTAAAGAGTCGGTCAGCTTCTCCCCTATCAATTTTTTTAAAAATAAATCCCTGAGTTCGGTAGTGAACAAACATTAATAAGGTTTAATTCCAGTAACTCCTTTTAAAAATTTGAGTTTTCTGTCAACTTTTAATTTTTCTTCCCTTGTTTTAGCTTTATATCTTTCTGTTCTTAATTCCCTCATCCTTTTTTTAACTTCTATTTCTGAAATGTGGCTTTTGAATCGTTCTCTAGGGAAAACCTCTTTTTCCATTTTTACTCTTTCTCGCCAAGAATATGTTTTACCGCCAGCTCCCGGAATATAAGGTGAGGACTTTCTTAGTTTTTCTCTAAATTCTGGCCTAGAAACTTCTCGTTTTTTATCAAAGATGCTCATATAATTTTAAATTTTTATTTTTCGGCCTTTAAAAAATACCACAAAGCTTAATAATGAATAAAATGTAGAGCAAAAGATACATTGCTCCCTCCCAAATGTGAATTCTCCGAGAAATAGTAGAAATTACAAAGAGCAAAGTGGCCACAATCAGGAAAGGAAGGCCTATCCCGAAAGTCAGCTCGTCAATCGCTAATGGTCTAATTAGAGCCGGAATTCCGGTTACCAGTAGAATATTGAAAACATTGGAGCCAAAAACATTACCTAAAGCAATCTCATATTTCTTCTTTAGGGCAGCTTGAATTGAAACTACTAATTCTGGCAAAGAAGTACCAATAGCCACAGCTGTAATGGCGATTAAAGAAGTGCTGATTTTAAAAAATTCAGAAATTTTAATTACCGACTCAATGGTATAATTAGCCCCAATCGCTAAACCTGCCATCCCTAAGATTAAAAAGGTAAACACTTTTGGGCTTAATCTTGTTGGTTTTTCTTTTTCAGGCTCTATCCTCTCTGCTTCTTTTTTTCTTCTTTCTATTCTGGAAGGTAAAACTTCAGCCGCTTCCGAAGTTTCTTCTTCATCTCTTCGTTTGTGGAGAATGGTGTATAAAAGATAAATTATAAAACCTAAAATTAATAAAATTCCTTCTCCCAAAACAATTTTTTTATCCCACATTATAAAAATAGAGAGAAAGGTGACTGTGCCTAAAAGAGGAGCATCAAGATCAATTAAACTCCGGCGAACTATCAGGCGACGGGCGGCAATAGCTGAAATTCCCACAATTAAAAGGATGTTGGCAATATTAGAGCCCAAAGCATTAGCAACAACGATCTCGGTTGCTCCTTTTAAGACGGCCACAAGAGAGGAGGCTAACTCTGGAAAGGAAGTGCCAATAGCTACAATAGTTACTCCAATAATAAAAGGAGAAATTTTTAGAGCCAAACCGATTTTTTCTGCGCTTTCTACAAACCAGTCAGCCGATTTTACTAACAGGGCCAAGCTTAGAATAAAAATGAAAATCCAAATTAACATAGGTTTATAGTTTTCTAATTGCTAACCATAATCTTTGCTGATCAACCTTTATTTCCCGTTCAATATTAAAAACTTGCTTTGGTTTCTCTCCTAAATGAAAATCTTCAGCTTTGATTTCCTTTAAAATAAGCTCTTTGTTTCTGGTTAAAATCTGATCTAATTCTTTTGTTCCTGAGCCTCTGACTAAAATTCGGTGGTAAGGTTTTAACTCGGCTTTCTTTCTCATTTCTTGAATCTGACGAATTACTTCCCTGATTATTCCTTCCTCTCTAAGCCCGGAGGTGACTTTAGTGTCTAATTTTAAAGTTTTGCCAAAAGTTATTTTTTTAACGTTTATCTCTTCTTCTATCAATTCTAACAATTCTTTCTCTTTTCTTAAATCGGTGTTGGTTATTCGTAGTTCGTTTAAGGGTTGCCTTATTTTTATTCTGGCTTTAGCTCTTTCAGCTAGAGCCGCAGCAACTACCTTTCTGGCTACTTCCATTTTTTTCTCTAACCTGTTATCTATTAATTTTTTATTTACTTTTGGCCAATCTTCTAAGTGAACGCTATTTTTTTCTCCTAACTCTTGGTAAATTTCTTCACTTAAGAATGGTATAAAAGGAGCTGCTAATTTGCTGAGACTTGAAAGTACAAAATTTAAGGTAGCTGATGCTTCCTCTAATTCTTTTTTACTGGCTGGCTTTTGAAATCTCTTTCTGGATCGCCGGATATACCATAAAGAAAGATCTTCAATCACAAAATTCTCAATCGCCCTGGCCGCCCCGGTTGCATCATACTCATCCAATCTTTGGGTGGTTTTCTGAATAAGATTATTTAATCTGGAAACAATCCATCTATCAAGGATATGTTTGGAATTTGGAATTTTTTTTCTCTGGGCATATGTCTTGAAAAAAACATATGAGTTCCAAAAGGTTAAGATAAATTTCTTCAGAGCTTGATCTACCTCCCGTTCAGAAAAAAGCTTAGCGTCTCCTGGCTGATTAACAGTATAAAAATACCAACGGGTAGTATCAGAGCCATATTTTTCAACAATTTGCCAAGGGTCAACTACATTTCCTTTGGATTTCGACATTTTCTCTCCTTTTTCATCTAAAACATGACCTACTGAAATAACATTTTTATAAGCTGGCCCTTTCCCCAGTAAAGTAGAAATAGCGTGAAGAGTATAAAACCAACCCCGAGTTTGATCAACGGCTTCAGATATATAATCTGCTGGAAATTGTTCCTTTTGCAGTTTTTGGTTTTCAAAAGGATGGTGATACTGAGCGAAAGGCATAGAACCTGAATCAAACCAACAATCAATCACCTCGGGTACCCTTTCCATAAGACCATTGCATTTTGAACACTTAAACTTCACTTCATCAACAAACGGCCGATGAAAATCTAATTCTTCTTCCCGGTTGTAAGGCCAAAGTTTAAGATCTAATTTTCTTAATTCGCCAACTTTAATGTGGAACTTATCCCGGTATTTTATAATTTCCTCTTTAGAAAGACCCTTAACTGCTCCTTCCAACATGGTGATTGGATTTTCGTGACTGATGACCAAGATGTTTTTATTCTGATATTTTTTATCAATTTCTTTTAAGAACTGATACATTCTTCTTTTGGTGTCTAGCCAATTTTCTCCCCTGGGCGCTCTGACTTTAAAACGCTTTAAATAATATTCTATCCTGGAAAGTTTCTTTTCTGGGTCCCAAAATCTTCCCGCTTTCTCTACGAGCATTCCGTTAAAAGCTCCCGAATTAAGCTCCCGAAGTCTTTTATCAAGCCTTGGTTTTATGTTTAGCTCTTCACCAACGATTTCGGCAGTTTGTTTTGTCCTTAAAAGATCAGAGGAAAAAATTAAATCGATTTTCTCTTTTTTTAATTCCTTAGCTATTTCTTTAATTTGCAATTTTCCTTTTTTGGTTAAAGGTATACGAGCTTTCTCCGGCCAACAGGCAACAGTTTTATCAATGTTTCTTTGAGATTGACCATGCCTCAAAATAAAATATTTATTATCAGTAAATGTCTGATCGGCTAAGTCTTTCTTGCCTCCGATAACTTCTGTTCTTTTGCATTTTTTACATCGCCAAACAGGTAAAGGCGTACCCCAGTATCTTTCTCGAGAAAAAGCCCAATCTTTTATTTCTTTTAACCATTCGCCAAATCTTCCTTTTTTTAAATGAGTTGGTATCCAATTTATTTTTTGATTGTTCTCAATTAAATCTTTTTTGACTTTCTGCATTTTTATAAACCAGCTCTGCTTAGCATAATAAAGCAAAGGTGAATCACAACGCCAACAGAAAGGATAATCGTGCTCGTACAATTCTTCTTTAAAGAGTAACTTTCTCTTTTTAAGATCTCCAATGATGAGCGGGTCAGCATCTTTTACCCGCATTCCTGCCCACTTCTTCGCTGATTTCGTAAATTTACCTTCTTCGTCAACATTTAATAAAACCGGAAGATTATTTTCTTTTCCTGCTGCCATATCCTCTTCGCCGAAAGCCGGAGCAATATGAACTAAACCTGTTCCTTCTTCTAAAGAAATAAAGTCGCCACCAATAACAAAATAAGTTTTTTTATCTAATTTGGTAAAAAACAATGGCTTATATTCTGTGCCTAACAATTTTCTCCCTTTAATTTCCTCCACTACCTTACCTTCGAGCCCCACAGCTTGCATTCTCTCTTTAGCCAAAATCAAATATTCATCATCAACTTTTACTTTTACATATGTAAACTCTGGGTTCACCGCAATCGCCACGTTACCCGGAAGCGTCCACGGTGTCGTCGTCCAAGCCAATAAAAATGTTTTTCCTTTAGTTTGAAATTTCACATAGACAGCTGGTTCTTTAATCTTTTTGTATCCCAAGGCAACCTCGTGACTAGATAAGCTTGTTCCGCAGCGGGAGCAATAAGGAACCACTTTATAATCTTGATAAAGAAACCCTTTCTTGAAAATCTCTTTGATTATCCACCAAATTGTTTCAATATAATCTGGCTGACAAGTAATGTAGGGATTTTTTAGATCCAACCAAAAACCAATTCTTTCAGTTAGTCTTTCCCAGTCCTTTTGATATTGCCAAACTGACCGTTTGCATTTTTGATTAAATCTGGCGATACCGTATTTTTCAATATCTTTTTTGCTTTTCAGCCCTAATTTTTTTTCAATTTCTAATTCTACTGGTAAGCCGTGAGTGTCCCAGCCAGCTTTTCTTAAAACCTTGAAGCCTCGCATAGTTTTGTAGCGGCAAATTATGTCTTTGAAAACTCTGGCTAAAACATGGTGAAGACCAGCTTTGGCATTAGCTGTGGGAGGACCCTCGTAAAATACAAAATTGGCAGCTTTCTTTCGCTGTTCAATGCTTTTTTCAAAAGCCCTGGTTTGTTTCCAAAACTTTAAAGTTTGCTTTTCTTTTTTAGGAAAATCTAGATTCATTTACCAAGTTTTTGTTTACAAGTTCGATGAGATAAATCTCATCTCTCGCTCAATTTATATTTATCCATCGAACGTCGAAATGAAATTCTTATTTCATTGAGCAAATGAAGGTGAAGATGAAGAAGTCTTCATCGACTTACATTCGCTCTGGGGTAGTTATTCCCATTAATCCTAAGGTATTTTTTAATACTGTTTTGGTAGCTAAAATTAATCCGAGACGAGCCTGCCGTAATCCTTCGACTTCGCTCAGGACTTTACAGTCTCGATAAAATTGGTGAAAAGCTGTGGCCAGCTCTGTAGCATATTGTGGCAATCTTTGAATTTGATAATCTTCAGCGGTATCTTCCACCACCTCCGGCAGTCTAATTAGCTGTTTTATTAAGGCTAGCTCACTTTGATGTTTGAGCAATTGAAAATTGTTTGGTTGAAACCTGGCTTCAACCAACCTGGATTTGCGCAAAATACTGCAAATTCGAGCGTGGGCATATTGAATGTAATAAACAGGATTTTTTTCTGACTGATCTTTAGCCAAGGCAATGTCAATTTCCATATGAGTATCCAGAGATTTTTGTAAATAAAAAAATCTGGTTGCATCCAATCCAATTTCTCCAACCAGGTCTTCTAAAGTTACAATTTCTCCTTTCCTTTTGGAAAGCTTTTCCTTGCCTCTTAAGGATACCAGCTGCAAAATTAAAATGTCTAAATCGCCCCGGAAACCCAGCATCTTGGCCGCTGCCTTCATTTTAGAAACGTGGGCTTGATGATCTGCTCCCCAAATATCAATTACTTTATTAAATCCTCTCTCAAACTTATCTTTATGGTAGGCAATATCTGATAATAAATAAGTTGGCTCGCCGGTCTCCCGAACCACCACCCAATCCCTTTCATCTCCATATTCTGAAGTTTTTATCCACCAAGCTCCTTCTTTTTCATAAACCAAACTTTTCTTCTTCAGCCATTCAAAAATCTTTTTAACCTTATTCTTTTTGTAAATATCGTTTTCTTCTGAAACCCACTTTTCAAGCTTTATTTTCAGTTTATCTTCTAGAAAATCTTTTATGTCTTTTTGTATCTCTTGGGCTAGCCAATAACCAGCTTCGCTTTCTTCATTAAATTCTCCAAGTTCTTTTTCTTTAGCTTTTAACTTTTCTTTTAAATAAGGAGTTAAATAAGCTGTCCCTCTGCCCAGGGCTGTTTTCCCCAGTTCTTTAATCTGGCCGCTGTTTCTGGCATCATTAATAAAATATTCCCGAGTAACTTTGTAACCAGCTTTTTCTAAAACGTTGGCTATAACATCTCCGGCGAAAGCATTGCGACCATTACCAATGTGAAGAGGGCCAGTAGGGTTGGCTGAAACTGATTCAATGTTTACTTTTTGCCCCTTCCCTATTTTTAACTGGCCAAATTTTTCTTTCTCTTTTAAAATTTCTTCAACCTGTTTTTTGGAGATATTCTTTTGAAAGAAAAAAATTTATAAACCCTGGCTCGGCTACTTCGACTTTCTCAAACATGTCAGATACCCGAGAGATAGCGAAGGGTGAAGATGAAGATTTATCTTCTTCGACTTTTAGTTTCTTGACTATTTCGGCTGGGTTTCTCTTAAGTTGAAGGGCGACATTGGTTGAATAATCACCGTGAGATGCGTCTCCTGGACGCTCAACTTTAATCTTTTCTGATTTTTCTCCGGTTGCCTTTTGAATCAATTTTATTATCTCTTGTCTCGTCATATTCTTCATTCTACCCTATTTTGCTTAAAAATTAAAGGATTTGTGCTAAACTAAAATTGATGAGGGTATTGACTGAAAATAAAAAGGCCTATTTTAATTACCAAATCCTGGAGAAGTTTGAGGCCGGGATCTCTTTGATTGGCCAAGAGGTAAAATCAATAAAATCGGGCAGAGTAAATTTAGCTGGCTCCTATGTAGTATTAAAGGAAGAGGAAGTATATTTAATTGGGGCTACCATTCCTCCCTATCAACCCAAGAATGCTCCGGCCGATTATAACCCCGAGCGCCCCCGAAAGCTTCTTTTAAAAAAAATTGAGATAAAGAGTTTAATTGGCAAAGCAAAACAGAAAGGCTTGACTTTAATCCCCTTAAAATTGTATACTAAAAACGGCAAAATAAAGCTGGAATTTGCTACAGCTAAGGGAAAAAAGAAAGTTGACAAAAGAGAGCAAACCAAGAAAAGAGAGTTCGAACGCGAAAAAGACAGGTTGCTTAAACAATATTAATGTTTCACTCGGGTTGGGGATGAAAGGCCTCGATGAGGAGTTGACTAAGGCAAGCAAGCGAAGTTTGCTAGTCCTTCTTAAAAACTAGCAAAAGGAATAAACGCCAATTTATTTCAAAAACAACCTGCTTTAGCTTACGCTTAAAGCAGCATCTTCTTCACTAATTCTCGATAGGTGAAGCAGGTGTCATACCATCGAGATAGATGGCTCTTTTCGGCCTAAAAGAGTTATTAAACTTGACTAGGCTAAAGGTAGAAAGATTTTTGCCCAATTTAGACTTTCTGCTTCTTCAGAAATCGGGCTAAGCTTGTAGAATTATCTTAGAAAAACTCCCCAGATGTGGGTTCGATTCCCACCGTCTCCACAAAAATAATTATTAAACAGTTTGATAAAAAAACCCTTTGTAAACAATCAAATAAGGACCTCCCAAGTTAGAGTAGTTGATGAAAATGGCCAGCAGTTGGGAGTTATGCCATTGAAAGAAGCGCTCCAATTAGCTCAGGAGCGCAATTTAGATTTAATCCAAGTGACAGAAAAAGTGGAACCGCCAGTTTGTAAATTGGGCGACTACGGAAAATATCAATACCTGCAAGAAAAAAAAGAAAAGGCTACCCACAAACATAAAGGAGGAGAGCTTAAAGGAATCAGATTGACTTTTAATATCTCCCAGCACGATTTGGAAACTAGGGTTCGTCAGGCTGAAAAATTTTTAAAAAAGGGAAATAGAATAAGAGTAGAACTACCATTAAGAGGAAGACAGAGAGCTTTAGGAGATTTTGCTAAAGAGAAAATGAATAAATTTTTAGAAATCTTGCAAAGCACGGTTTCCGTCAAAATTGAAAGAGAATTAAAAAGGGAACCCCGAGGATTGACAATGATTATTTCCAAAAGGTAAAAAGGTCGATGAAGCTGAAGCTTCATTTCCATCTTCGCCCGCCTTGGGCGGACTCGCTATATGAAGACTCGTAAATCACTCACCAAACGTTTTAAAATTACTAAATCTGGTAAGGTTTTAAGAAGACCGACCGGTCTTGATCATTATCGAGCTAAAAAATCAGGGGGAAAAGTAAGGCAAGGCCGAAAATGGGTTGAAGTTTCCAAAGCCGAGGCGAAAAAGATAAAGAAATTGCTACCAAAAAGTCGATGACTAGAGTAAAACGAGGAAAAATTGCTCACAAAAGAAGAAAGCGTTTGCTAAAACAGGCCAAAGGTTTTCGTTGGGGAAGAAAAGCAAAATATAGATTAGCCAAGGATGCCTTGTATCACGCCTGGGAATATGCTTATCGCGACAGAAGAACAAAAAAAAGAGAATTCCGCAGGCTTTGGCAAACTCAAATTTCGGCTGCCTGTCGCCAAGCTAAAATTTCTTATAGCCGATTTATTGCTGGCCTTAAGAAAAATAAAGTTGAACTGGATAGAAAAATCTTGGCTACTCTAGCTCGAGATCACCCTGAAATCTTAAAAAAAATCGTTGAGAAAGTAAAGAGTTAATTTTTATTAAGCACTAACTAAAAAATCCGTACCTATCTATTGGTACGGATTTTGCTTCTTAAACTCTTAATCAGTATTGGAGATACTTTTTTATTAAATCTTCTCCGCGATCAAAGCAACACAAACACAAGTTATTCCTAGTTACTGGATCTTCCGTTTTTCTCTCTTCGCTTTGGGCGCTTAGAATTGCCTCCACAAAATCATCTATCGTATTGAATTCTAAGCTTTTTACCTTTAATTCTTTTCTCATCTCTTCTTTGCTACGAGTGGCGGCGAAAAGCTTTCTTGTCGGATGCTCGGGTACCTCTAACGGACAACCGTTTACTTTTGGCGGGCAAGCTATCCTTATATGTATACCGCGATCCTCATCTAGCGGATGGAATCTTGAAAGCAAAGCTTGTAGCGAAAAGATACGAGCCAGAAACTGGTTTCCTTCTACGATTGAGTCGTCTACGCCAATAAATGTTTTGTATTTTTTTAGCACCCATTGGATAGGAGAATATTTATCTCTCCCCCTTTCTCTTCTTTCTTGTTCTGTCTCTCTAAGATAACTCCTGCCTAAAGAATGATACTGCCAAGCGTTAATATGGAGGATCCCGGATTCTTCAGCATATCCCTCTTCAGCTGTATTGCCTGATAACGGGAAAGGGAACACTCTTTGCGCTGGCACGCCGTATTTTCGCGCCAATGTCACCCCCATATAATTTCTCGCCAGACCAATA
Organism: Candidatus Paceibacter normanii SCGC AAA255-P19; assembly: GCA_000398025.1. GTDB lineage: Bacteria > Patescibacteriota > Minisyncoccia > Minisyncoccales > Paceibacteraceae > Paceibacter > Paceibacter normanii. The sequence continues at coordinate 35,160 of ASKX01000001.1, forward strand.
TCTATGCCTTCAAAGACTGAAGCGGGACCTTGACCATATCCAACATTAAAAGGACACATAACTAGTCCGGGCGACGGCAGACGTTTCAAGCTCTGAAACCCAGTACTTTTAACCTGGATAATCTCGCCAGGATACACCTCCCTAAGAATTTCTGTCTTGTCGTCATCAAAAACAGCACCCAGAGCTAAAGATTCTGAACAAACAGCGCAGTAGCCTTTTTCGTTCCTAGCAATAACCAGCGAATTAAATCCTCGTGGGTCTTTACAGGCAAAGACTCCGTCAGTAGTAAGTACCACCAAAGTGAACCTTCCTCTGACCTCTCTTATGACAGTTGCCAACCCTTCTGCAGGATCATCACTACCCCCTATCAACCCAGCACACAGTCTGATATCTGAACCAAGGAGATAAGGATATTTTTTACTAAGCTCATCCCGATTAACTATTTTTACATCTCCAGCAATAGCGAAAGGGCCAATTTTAGATTTTTCAATAAACTTTGGCTGAGAGTCAATATAATCTACTCCGCCAATCGCTGTTTGAGACTCCACGACAGAAGGATTTGTTGATATCGCCTTCTGAATAACTTTATCAATGGCTCCTCCTTCTTCGTCTCTTTCGTTTACAATCCCGTCTTTTGTCAAAAAAGCGACGCCGCTATACTTATCCCCTCTTATGGGTTGAAGGGGCGTCATTCCTCTTCTCATTCTCTCTAAACATCTCTCATTTAGACTCATTCCGATTCCAGCAGACATTTCTACCTCCCTTTCTGGTATTTTGACATTTTTGATATTCAAATGAAAAAGAGCCGATAAATTAGCCCTCCTTTTGTATCTTACTATTTATTTTTGTTCTGGCAAAGGCCGGATGTCGGCTTCTTCTTGGAGTTCTTTGATATTTTTAAATCCTTGTTTTTGGAGAGATTGTTTCACGCCAACAATTAATCTGGGAAGAAAATCGTAACCTGAACCTCGGTATGGCATTTTAGTTACTATTCCTTCAGCGATTTTTATTTTTACTTTATCCACGGCGTATCTTACGGCTGAAGTTCCTTCCATCGCTTCCAAAGAACCCATCCCTCGATACTTTTTAACCATTCTATTCTCTTCATAATCAAACTCTGGAGAACCGGGAGATTCATCTAAACCAGCTAAAATGCTTCCCATCATTACAGTATGAGCTCCCAGAGCTAGGGCTTTGGCGACATCGCCGGGTTTTTGAGTTCCTTCGCCCGCCTCGTCAACCACCTTTATCCCGCCATCAGCAATAAGGGGAAGGAAGCCGTATTTTGGTTCTAATCTTTTAGCTTCCTGGCAACAGTCCCAAACAGCTGAAGCTTGGGCCCTGCCTGTTCCTAATTCTTGCTGGGTTATGCAAGCAGCTCCCGGCCCCATGCCAATTTTAATAGCGTCGCAGTAATCAAACCCTTGCTCGATTATTTTTCTTACCACTTCAGCTGAAGCAACGTTACCCATTATCACATCTAAAACTGGAAAGTTCTCTTTACAGTATTTGGCAATTTCAAATTGCTCTTTGAAAACTACGCTGGCCTCAATGTTAATTCCGTCAGCCTCAGCGTCAAATGCTTTGCCAATTCTCTCTTTAGCCAACTCTAATCTTCCCTCAACCGCCACAAACGTTCTCAGTTGTTTGTTCTCATTTTTGGTAGCTAAAGGGAATTGCTCGTTTTTTCTGATATCTGAGTCAGTTACTAGAGCGGCTATTTTATCCGCTTCATCAACAATAATTAGAGTATCAAGATTATTCTCTCTTATGATTTTATTGGCAGCGTTGAGATCGTTTTTATCAACCGTTTCTTGCTTTTTACCAACAATCAGCTTTTCTCTAGGAGTCATCACTTCTTTTAGTTTTGTTTCCATATCATTTCGATATCTGATATCCCGGCGAGTAACAATTCCAACTAATTTAGAATTTAAAGTACCGTTTTCAGTAATCGGCGTGCTAAAAAATCCATACTTTTCATTAATATTATAAACATCCTGAATTGTGTTTTGAGAAGACAAAACAATGGGGTTAAAAACGAATCCTGCCTCAAATCTCTTTACTTTTTCTACTTCTTCAATCTGTTCGTTGATAGTTGGGAAATTGTAGTGAATAACCCCTATCCCTCCAAAAAGAGCCGTAACAATTGCCATCTCGGCCTCGGTAACTGTATCCATGGGAGCTGAAACAAAAGGAGCTTTCAAAATAATCCTTTTGGTAAAATTAGTGGTTAAATCAACCTCATCTCTCTCAAAATCAGGTAAGCGATTGGAAATTAAAGTGACGTCTTTGTACCAAAATTCTTTATTTTGTAGGTCGGGATGTAATTTTGCCATTTTTTATTATTATATCTTCTTTTTCAACAAAGTAATTTTTGATAGAGTTTTAAATGGTCTCTTAAAAGTCGGGGGGTTAAAAATTTTTCTCTGACAGTTTCTTTAGCTTCTTTCCCTAATTCTTCTGCCAGTTTAGGGTTTTTAATTAATTGAACAATTCTTTTAGCTGCTTCTTTGGGACTGGAAACCAAAAAACCGTTCTTACCATCTTTAATTTGTAATTTTATTCCGCCCACCTTTCCGCCAATCACTGCTTTTTCTTTCCACATGGCTTCAGTCACGCCAAGACCAAAACCTTCTCTAACTGATTTATGTAAGACGACGGAGGTAACGACTTGAAAAGCATTAACAAATAAATCTACTTTTAAACTGCCTAATTGTCCCGGATCAGAAAAGAGGAAAATATCTGGATCGTGTTTGACTTTTCTTTGAACTTTTTTAAAAATTTTTGCTCCCTCAGGATCATCTCTAGCTAAAAACAAACCTAAAAAAGCTAATTGTAAATCAGGAATTTTCTTTTTGGCAATTTGATAAGCTTCAACAGCTCCCAAAGGGTCTTTCCAAGGATCAAAACGGCCAACCTGAATAACCAAAGGCTTATCAGGATCTACTCCTAAGGTCTCTACAATATTTTTGGCAACATTTAAGCTTAAGGGTTTATTTTTAGAGGTTAAGGGGTCAATGGCTGGAGAAAAAACAGCAACTTTTCTTTTAGGAAGAGACGGGCCAATAAATTCTTTGGAGGTAAAAACTATTTTATCATACATTAGCATAAAAGGGTGGATAAACTCCCAGGCCTCTCGATTGGGATGGGAACTATCAACATGGACTCGCCAAACTGAAGGATGGAAATTAGGAAGGAAAGCTGCTATTCCTACTGGCTGTGGGTCATGAACGACCCAAAGATCAGGCTTCATGTCTTGCATCAATCTGGCTGTTTTTTCCATGTGGCGAATATATAGCTTTCTAGCCGAAAAAGGAAGCTCAAATTCTTTTCCCTGGAAAGCATTATGAATTTGTTTAGTCAAAGTAAAAAATTTTTCTCCCGGAGGATTATTATGCCAAGCAGCTTTTAAACCCACTCCTTTCATTAGAGGTACCAAACTTTGAATTATCTCTGCCACTCCTCCGCCACGCGGCGCCGCGTTAACGTGCACCACTTTTAAACCTTTAAGGTCTTTAGCTATTTTTTTTATTTCCTTAAAAAGGTGGCTAGGGATAATACCTTTGTATTTTTCTATTCTTCTAGTTGGAGTTTTAACTTTGGGCAACATAGTGGTTTAAAAAGTCATGGGCTTTTTTAAGAATTTCTTTAGCATTTTTAAAAGATAAGTGCTCTAAGGCCTCTTCATATAATAACCACTGGAATCCTGTGTGCTCATAAGAAATTTTAACATTTTTGGTTTCGGTTTCTACTAAGTAAAAAGTGGCAAATTTTAAAATATTTTTACCTTTAAATTTAAAAAAATATTTAATCGTTTCTTTGAAGCCCTCAACAAATTTTATATCTTTCAAGCCTGTTTCCTCTTCTATCTCTCTTTTCACTGTAACTTCCGGCTTTTCTCCTTTTTCAATGTGGCCTTTGGGAAAATCCCAATAACTTCTTTTAGCCCGATGAGAAACCGAAGGATACTGCAAAAGGAGGTAATAGATTTTGTTATCCTCCTTTCTAAACACCGCTGCTCCTACCGATTTTTCTATTGGCATGGGTTACTTAAAATATTTTAGTAATTTTTCTAAAGGTTGAGTGTTAATAATGTCTTCTTTTTCTGCCCAGCCTCGGCGAGCTTGAGCAATACCCAGCTCAATAAATCTCAACTGGTCTTTACGGTGGGAATCAGTGTTGATTACCATTTTTACTCCAGCTTCTTTGGCTCTTCTGATGTTTTGGTCATTTAAATCTAATCTAATTGGCTGAGAGTTTATTTCTAAGATAACGTTATATTCTTTCGCCGCTATTAAAATCTTATCGAGATCAAGCTGAGATCCATCCCGCTCACCTATTTTCCGGCCAGTAAGATGACCGACAATATTGACATTCGGATTTTTCATCGCCTTAATAATCCTTTCAGTCATTTCCTCTTTAACCATCTTAAAATTAGAATGAACTGCCGCTATCACATAATCCAATTGAGCTAATACTTTATCTTTTATGTCCAAAGAACCGTTTTCCAAAATATTTATTTCAGCACTCTTTAAAATTTTAATTCCCTTTATTTTTTTATTTATTTTATCTATTTCTTCCATTTGTTTTAATAATCTTTTTTCGTCCAGACCATTAGCTATCGTTAATTTGGAATGATCGCTTATGCCTAAATATTCATAACCCATAGCTTTAGCAGCTAAAGCCATCTGTTCAATAGTCTGTTTGCCGTCGCTCCAAATAGTATGACTGTGGAGATCTCCTTTAATGTCACCATAGCCAATAACTTTTGGCAACTTCCCTTTTAGAGCTGCCTCAATTTCCCCTTGATTTTCTCTTATTTCCGGTACTATCCATTGCATGCCTAATTTTTTGTAAATCCCTTCTTCGGTTTCACCGGCAATCATCCTTTTCCCTCTAAATAATCCGTATTCTGAAAGTTTTAATCCCTTGTGCATAGCAATTCGACGAGTAGCAATATTGTGTTCTTTGGAACCAGTAAAATACTGCAAAGCTGACCCATAACTTTTTTTAGGAACCACTCTAATGTCCATATCAAATCCCTCTTTTGTTCTAACTGAGGCTTTGGTAGTTCCTTTGCCCCAAATTTTAATAATCCCTGGTAAAGAAACAAAAAAATCCATTACTTTTTCTGGATTTTTGGAAGTCACTAAAAAATCAACGTCGCCAATAGTTTCTTTCATCCTCCTGACGGAACCCGCCGGATCAACTGTCCCCACCTCTTTTAAGCTCTTTAGCTTCTGGCAAACTTCCTTTACCCTAGGAAAAATTTCTCCCAAAAGAAATCTTCCTTTGCTTCTTTTCAGAAATTCAATGCCTTCTAAAATATTCTTTTCAGCGATTACTCCAAAACCAAAAAGGGGAGCAATTTTATGAGTTTTAGCTGCTTTTTCTAAATCCTTTAAAGTCCTAATCCTTAATTTTTGATGTAAAACTTTAACTCTTTTTGGCCCCAAGCCCTCCACGGCAGTTAATTCTTCCATCTGGACTGGCGTTTTCTTTTTCAAGTCTTGGTAATACTTTATTTTTCCAGTTTTTAAATACTCTTCAATTTTCTCAGCTATGTTCTTCCCTACTCCAGGAATCTTTTCTAGAGCTTTTCGGCCGCCTTTTTTATAAATATCTTCCACATCTTCTTCTAAAGTTTCCAAAGCAACGGCTACCTTCTGATAAGCATAAGGCTTGAATTGTACTTCCTCCATTTCCAAAAAATCAGCAATTCCATAAAAAACCTTTGCTATTTCCTGGTTCTTCATATACCGAGTTCGCCGCAGGCGGGCGAAGGTGGAAAAGAAGCTTTAGCTTCTTTGACTTTTTATCCTTTTGGTAAAAGGGGTTCTTGGAGGGCTTTGGCTTCTGGCGCCCGGGAATAGGCATGATCTTTGGGAAAAATATCTTTATAAATTAAAAATGGTAAAAAGGCGCTAGCTAGGGCGAAAATTCCTACTCCAACGAACAAAACATTAAAACCGAACTGGGTAGCAATTATTCCCCCAAAGGCTCCGGAGATTCCCGCCCCAATTCCAATAAAAGTGCTCCTGGCTGACCACTCAAAGGCTTCTTTCCCTTTATCAATGTGGCGAGTAAAGATAGCTGACCAACCGGGAATGTTCATAGCCATACCTAAAGAATAAACTGCTTGAAATAAATAAATATGCCAGGGGAGAGAGCTAAAAATAAAACCGAAAACAGCTACGGCTGCCAAAATGTTGCCAATCACTACAAACCATAAATCGTCTCTTTCTCCCTTAACTCTATCTAGATAATTTCCGAGAGGAATCTGCAAAGCTGATTTTACTATCCAGTAAACAGCAGCAGCAAAGCCTACCACTTCAACATTACCGCCTTGAATTTGGTCAGTAATAAAAATAGCAAAGATCGGCGAAACAAATCCAAATCCAGTCAAAAGTAAAACATCGGAGAAGGTTAAAATTTTTATAACTTTATTAATTGATTTAAGCATAAGTTTAAAGATTAAACTTCATTTATCGAGCTTCCGAAGGGTCAAAGAACATTCTGTTCTTTTTCACCTTTCGCTACGCTTAGGTAAGCGAAGATGAAGATGAAGCTTTAGCTTCATTAACTTTAAATAAAGTATTTTTTAGGATGACCACCCCTAGTCTAAATAAAATCACTACGCCAATCAGGGCAAAGATTAGTTCGGCTCCTCTAATTAACATGGTAAAAGCCGTGGCCGTAGAGGCATCCAGACCCAAAGCATTAAAGGCAAAAATTTGAATTGCTTCGTGGCTGCCTAAAGCCGCAGGAATAGGTATCATCATAGCTAAATAATTAAAGCTGAGGATGGACAGAACAGGAGCAAGAGAAACTTCTTTCCCCAAGAATAAAATTAAAAACCAAGCCCTAAGATAACCTGCTCCAGTTCTTAAAAAAGCCAGGCCAAAAGCTTTTGCTAAAGCCTTCTTTTTATATTTAAAGAAATGGAAGATTTCGTTTTCAGCTTTAAGGATGGCGCTATCTCCTTCTAATTTTTTAAGCCCGGGGATTCTGAAAATGAGCTTAACTATGCTTTCTCTTTTAAAAACCTTTAAGTAAAAGTAAGATATGCCGATAGCAAAAAGTAAAAAAGTGCAGCTAAAAATTATTCCTAATTTAGCTGGCGGTAGATCAATCATCACAAGAAAAATTAAAACTCCTAAAAAAATAATGGTTAAATTAGCTGTCCACTCCAAAATTCGGTCAATAATAATAGAAGGCATTCCTTTGGTCCAAGGAACAGAATATTTCTTTTTTAAAATGTAGCCACGGAAAATTTCTCCTCCCCAAAACAAAACAGGAGCCAAAAACATCACCGCAAACCCAGCTAAATAAGGCCTAAAAAGGCCCCTAAAAGACATCTTTACCCCTTCTCCTCTTAAAATTTCCAGCCATTTCCAATTACTAATAGACATTACCAGTAACGTTAAGAGGAAAATCGCTATTCCTTGCCAACCAGTAAAAGCCAAGAAAGCATTTCTTATTTCCTGCCAACCAACCGTTTTCCCAATCCAGATAAATAAAACTATCCCAACCAAAAGAGAACTTAAAAACAGTAAAATCTTCTTCATATAAGCCTTTTTAACATTTTAGCATTTTCTATGGCGTAACCCATAGCGTCGTTGTTAAAATACACATACACGTCAAGGTTTTGTTTAAGCCATTTTTTGATTTTTTTAGCCAGATCCTGAAGTTCTTTTTTGGTGTAGTTGGAAGTAAACATCACTTTTGAACCGTGCATTCTGGCATAAGCAAAATCGCAGGTTATCTCTTCTGTCTTAGGATAACTTGGCGAATCAGCAATAACCCAAGCTACTTTATATTTTTTTAATAAATTGTAAATTTTTTTGTCGCACCAAGATTTATGACGAAACTCAAAAGCATAACGTAGTTTTCTTTTATTAATGAGTTGTAAAAATTTCTCTAACCTTTCGATATTTTCCTCGGTAGTTTTAAAACTAGCCGGGAATTGAAATAAAATTGGTCCGAGTTTTTCTTTAAGGTTTAAAGCGTTTTTTATGAATTGCTGCCAACTGTCTTTTACTCCTTTTAGTTTCTTAGTGTGGGTGATAAATCGGCTAGCTTTGACTGCAAAAACAAAATCGGCCGAGCTTTCTGAATACCATCTTTGGTAAGTGCTCGGTCGAGGTAAACGATAAAAAGAATAATTTACTTCAGTAGTTTTAAAATGTCTAGAAAAATATTTCAATTTGTCTTTTACTGGTAAATTCTCAGGATAAAAAAGGCCACCCCAATGACCGTAGACCCAACCTGAAGTTCCAATATGCAATTTTTTCTTTGTCATGATCAGCGAAGCTTACCTTCAAGAAAAGCCACGATTTGAGGGCCCACCTCAGAAGAAGACCAAGAATAGATATGGCCAGGAGCTTGAAAGGCTCGGGCAAAAGCAAGATTTCCTCCTTTTATTTTAGCCGAGAGCCATCTAAAAGGAGTCTTAACCAAAGAAAGAAGCAACGCTTCTACTTCTCCCATTGATAAACTATCTTTGTTTTTGTTAGTTAATTGGAGAAGGCCTTCTGACGGCGAAGCTTGGTGCCAAAAAGGAACACCAACTGCTATTCCACAAATCGATTCTCTAGCTTCCTCAGGGATTTTCCTCACGGTCTCTTCAACAAAAGCTCCTCCATTAGAAAGGCCGGCCATAATAATTTTTTTCTCTGGCAAGTTTTCAGCTAACTGTTTTAAGTCTTTAGCTAGAATCTCTGAAGAGGAGCTAAAGGAATTAAAAAAATCTTTCGTTCCAGCTAATTTCCCTAAAAAAGTGTCTTCTGTTCTTTGATAAGGAATAACTATGGAATTATAACCCCACTCATTAAGAGTTTCTTGGATTCCTTTTATAATTGGAGTAAAATCCTGCGCTTCCTCTAGAGAGGTATCTCCCCAGCCACCGGAATTAAAAATGATAATAACATCACTCTGAGCAGCCGAATCCCACAATCCCTGAACTTGGAGATGCTCTGGAGCAACCTTTAAACCAAAAAGGAAGAATAAACTCCCAGAAATAATAAAAAAAATGATGAGGTATTTTATCTTCCTCATTTTCCTTTTTTAAGCTCTTCTTTTTCAATTTCTTTTAAGAATTTTAAAAGGTTTGGGTCGTCAATAACTTCATCAGCGTGTTCCCACCAAGGTTGAGTAGGAAAAGTTTTTCTTTTCTTCCACCATTCAAAGGCCTCCAAAAGATTTTCAGCGATATCAAGTTGATGGACAAACCTGGCCTCACTACTTTCTCTCTGATGATAATCGAACCAAACCTCTATTATTTCTTTTTTAAGATTTGGAGACAATTTGGCAGTTAATTTTTTGAGAGCTTTGTGTTCCTTCTTGAACTTCTGAGCATATTTTTTTTCTTTTTCGCTTAAAGGGAGACGACGCCACCTTCTAACGAATCGGTTTCTTTCTTTTTTATTTTCAGGCAAGAGCCCATCATAAGGAGTGATGTCACCGGTATAAACTTTACAAATATCGTGAACTAAGGCTATTTTCATTGCTCTTTCAACATCGATCTTCTTTTTTTTGCCGAAGACCCAAGCCATTATGGCCATCCGAAAAGAATGATCAGTGGCGCTGTCTGGTTCTTTTACGCCATAATAAGTTACGCCCTTTCGGTGAATGTCTTTTAGCTTTCCAACTTTTATTAAAAATTTAAGAATATTTTTCATTAGCCAAAAACGATTTTAATTCTTTGGCTTTTTTGAGGTAAGTTAGAATTCTTTTGACATCAACTTCAATTTCTGGCGGCAACTTTCCTCCCCTAAGAAGCTCTTTTATGGCAATCAGCTTTTTAAGGTTGCCACGCTTTAATTGATGATTCCATTTTATGTAAGCCAATTCACTTAAAGTACCGGCGCTTAGCCCCACGCAAACACAGAGGTCTGGAATGGTCACCACATTATAATTGGTTAAAAACCAATTTTGTTCTTTTCTAAGCTTATCGGCAATTTTTTTGTAAGGCAGGGCATGTTTTTTAGGCCAGGGCTCACTTTGATGAGGATAAAGAATAACCAACTTTTTGCCGCTATTCTTTTTATAATTTCTGGCAATATTATTAGCCATACCCCGATCACTATTAACCCAGAGCTCGCATCCGCTTTCAGCCAGAATCTTTCCTATTTCTTCAGCTTTCCTAAGGAAAAAACTGGCTGGTTTTTTAGTAAGCTTAGTAAGTTTTTTGAGATTAGTTGGTCCGATTATTCCTACTTTAAAAGACATCTTAGTAGAAAAAACCCAGGTTATTTTCCTGGGGTTTATTATATCACAAATATAGCCAAAAACAAGGGTTGGTTTTCTCTATAAAGAAAGATATTTTATCTTTTTTACTTTATAAATTGTTTTAATTGGAGAAGAAACAACAATTTCGTCTCCTGCCCGGTGCCCCAAAAGTGCGTTACCCACCGGCGATTCGTCGGAAATTCTTCCCAGAGAGGGATTGGCCTCCAAGCTGCCAACGATGGTAAACTCGTCATTCTGACCATCAACACCAACCATAACAGTCGCCCCCAAACTAACAACGCCCTGTTTCTCTTTTGCGGGTCGTTTAATTGGCTCAACATTTTTCAAAATATTTTCTAATTCAGCTAATTTTGTCTCCAAGAAGCTTAAATCCTCCTGAAAAGAAAGGTATTCAGGATTTAGATCCTCAGAATGCCAAATTTTAGGAATCTCTCCTTTGGTTTTAGAAAACTTCAAAGCTTTAAGCTCTTCGTATTCTTTTTTTATCTTTTTCAATCCTTCTTTAGTCAGATAGAATTTTTTTTCTTGTTCCATAATTGTGGGTAGTCCCCTCTGGTGAGGGGACTACTAGTTTTGAAATTGATGTTTTTTCTACTAATCCCCTCGTTTTATGTTTTTCTGAAAGTTAAAACTGAAATGGTATAAGCCAATTTTGAGTGGACGGATTTTTGGGGATTATTAAGTTTACTTTTTTCTTTCTTTAACATTTTGCCTTATTGTTATTACCCTTTTGATTATATTGTTTTGAAAATCTTTGTCAATGGCTTCAGAAAACTCATCTAGAGAACTTTTAAGCTTTGTTTTTAAAGGTTTTCCACAGGTACGGCTTAATTTTATTACATTAAAATATCTTGTCAAGAGTCAACAAAAAATACCTCTCTAGAGGTGCTGAACTGAACATTTTTCTATCTTGTTTAAGCAAGAGGTGGATTCCAGGCCTTGGGAATGTTTGGTAACTCTCCCACGTGAACTTCAATGTGTTTTACTTCCGGCTCTGATCTTATTTCTTTGGCAATAAAGTTTCCGATGCTCTCTAAGTTTGGCGTAACTATCCCCACCGTTAAATTATATCTTCCCGAAACTTTCACTAAATGATAAACTAGGGGGGAACGTTCGAATTTTTCTATTAACCGATTGATTGTTTTACAATCAGCCTCAATTTCAATGTTGGCGCTTACGGCATAAACCTTATCCATTCTTAACAATCCTTGAATTTTTAAAACTCCGTCTTCTACCAACCTCTCTACTCTATTTTTTACCCCTACTGGACTCAAGCCGGTTTTTTTAGCAATTTCAACGAAAGATTCCCGACCGTCCTCAGCCAAAGCTTGAATAATCTTCAAATCTATCCCATCCAATCTTTCCAAACTCCAAGGGGCATAAGCTGAATAGCCTTCTACTGAAAAGTCAGCTAAACCAGTTCGATCGCACAAAACAGCAAATTTTATATCTTTTATGTTCAGCTTTTCTTTTTTTAACCGCATCGTTTCTATGGCTCTTTTATAACCTTTGCCAGTGATAATATCGTTGTCTATCAATAAAACTTTTCTTCCTTTCACTTTTTCTTCTTCTAGCCCATGGCCATTATCATCCATAATAGTAAAGGTCAGATTGTTTTTTCCTTTTTTCAGCCACTCATAGAGCCCTTTACCATAGATAACTCCATCATCTTCCAATCCAACAATGCATCCCTTATCTTTCCCAAAGTATTTTTTTACGTCTTTACCAATTCCATTTATTAGCTTTTGAATTGGTTTAAGACTTGAGAGAGTATTTTTCATTATATTTTTTAACGTAATATTTTATTATAGCGTCCCGTAGCTCCGGGGTGGCCGTAGCCACAAATAAATCCACTTTATCGTGTTGTCTGCCGGGAAGGAATTCGTAATCCTGGTAACTGCCATCAGAATTAACCGACACTACCGAACAACCAGCGGCTTTGGCAATAGGAAAACCGGGGTCGATTTCTGAACGTGGCTCATCAAACATTATGTAGGCGTCAACTAACCCGGCCGCCAAGTAGGCGTAAATAAATGAGCCGCCCTGAGGATATAAAAGACCTTTTGGGTGCATATTTTTTATCATATCCCAGAAAATATCAAAAAATTTCTCTGAGTATATCGACTTCATCAAGTAACTGGCTAAAACTATAGGTTCAGTTAGCGTTTTCCGAGAAGAAGGAGAAATTTTCTTTCTTTCCCCCGTTTTTGCATCCAAGAGAAAAATTCCTTCATCGTTTCCCTCCATAATATAAAATTTTTCGTTTAAAATATCGCCGATACCAGTAGCCAGAGGATTTCTATCTTTGTCGTAAAAACTTAAGGCGGTATACCAGTTGTGTTCAAAACCCTTCAGGAAAAGAGCTGAACCATCAAAGGGGTCAATAGAACCATAAAGATGATTGCCATTTTTAATATCTCGGGCTTCGGGTTCAGAAAAAATAGTAGCTTTGACGTCGTATTTCTTAAGAAGCTCTTCTAAAATTTCCTCTCCCACGTGGTCAATTCCAATCTCAATATCTTCTGGTCGATTGATTACCTCGCCCAAAACTTGCCTCCCTTGGCCATTAGCTGCTTCTTCTCTTATCTTCTTGGTTGTTTCAGTTAAATAATCAATTAATAAATTTTTTAACTTTTGTGAGTTCATAAACCAAGTTTTTATTTATAAGTTCGATGAGATAAATCTCATCTCTCGCTCAATTTATATTTATTTCTCGAACGCGAAATGAAATAAATATTTCATTGAGCAAACGTAGGTGGAAAAGAAAACGAAATTTTCTTTGACGTAACTACCTTTCCAATTTTACTCCACTTGTTTTTCCTTGTCAAGAATCTTCCTAAAGACCCTTATAAACTGCTCGGTATCCTTTAGTTCCCCAATACTCACTCTAACTGCCGCCGTTCCATCGGAAGCAGGTTTAGGACGGACCAAAATTCCTTGAGATTTTAATTCGTTAATCAACCCTTGAGGGGAAGGCACTTTTAATAATAAAAAATTGGCATCGCTGGGATAAAAGAAAATCCCTTTTTCTTTTAAAAATTCTTCTAGTTTTGGCTTGGACTCTTCCATTACTTCTCTGGCATAATCTTTCATGTATTGAATATCTTCTAGGGCAGCGAGAATTGCGGTTTTGGCAGCCATATTAACATCATAAGGCCCTCGAATTTTTAATAATTCTTGGATATTATTTTCCTGAGAGATGAGATATCCTGCCCTCAACGAAACTAAACCAAAGGCCTTAGCAAAGGTTCTCATAATATAAAGGTTGTCATATTTTCCAATCAGATCTTTAGTTGTAATCCCAGAAAATTCAAAATAAGCTTCGTCATGCAAAACCGTTACTTCTTTCTTTTTGGCTTTATCTAAAATTTTTTCAACGTCCTCAACCGGAATAGAACTCCCCAAAGGATTATTAGGATTGCAAAGGATAATTAATTTTACTTCTTCAGTAATCAAATTAAGGCTTTCCTCCAAAGGAAAGCTGCCATCCTCTTTATATTTTGGTTCTAAAAGCTCGCCCCCTTGAATTCCAGCTGATTGGTAGTGCATAGCAAAAGCTGGAAAAGGAATGATAATTTTATCTCCTTCGTCAAGACAAGCCCGACAAATAATGTCAACTCCTTGGTCTCCGCCATTGGTGACCATTGCCCGATTAGCTGATACTCCGGCATATTGAGCAATTTTTGCTTCTAAATCTCCGTATTCTGGGTAAACTTGTAGTCTTCCAGAGTCAATAAATTTTTTTAAGGCCTCCTTAACTTTAGGGCTGGGCCCAGTGGTTCTTTCATTAAAATCTAAGAGTAAGTAATCCCTTTCTGACCTGCCCTCCAAAGGCGGTTTATAATGACTCATTTTCAAAATTCTTTTTTTGATAGCCATTTTTAGATTAAGCCTTTAGTACTGGGTAATTCTTTTAATATTCTTTTATCTTTTGAGCAAGCTATTTTCATTGCTTTACCAAAAGCTTTAAAAATTGACTCTGCCTTGTGGTGCTCATTCTCTCCAGAAAGCACTCTAATGTGGAAAGTGGCTTCTAAATTTCTAACAAACCCCAAAAAGAATTCTTTAATCAAATCAGAATCTAAATCCCCGATTTTTTCTTTTTTAAATTTGCAATTGAAATTTGAATAAGCCCGACCAGAGATATCTATCGCCGCCACAGCCAATGCCTCATCTAAAGGAAAAACAAAATAGCCGGCCCGATTAATCCCCTTTTTATCACCCAAAGCTTTTTTAAAAGCTTGGCCTAGGCAAATTCCAATATCTTCAACTGTATGATGCTGGTCTATTTCTAGATCGCCCTTAGCTTTAATTTTTAAATCAAAAAGGCCGTGCTTGGCAAAGTTATCTAAGAGATGGTCCAAAAAAGGAATGCCAGTAGCAACATTGGCTTTCCCCTTGCCATCTATGTTCAACTCAATCTTTATATCAGTTTCTTTAGTTTTTCTTTGAAAAAAGATTTTTCTTTTCATAAAATAGTCAATTTTTGCCTGTCTCTTAAACTGTCTTTATATTATAAATAACAGCTGTTTATTGCAATATTTGACAAAATTAAAACAGTAATTCATAATAAAAATGAGCGCACTACAACGTTAGCGGAAAAGGAGGGCTATGAAAATGGCTGAGATAGCGGTAGCGATTGTTGACCTCAACGGTTGTTTAATTCCCGACAAAGGAGTAAAGGCCACCAATTATTTCCAAGGTCTTGAAGAACTCTCGGGCTTAATCGAAGCAGCTAACAGCGGAAGCTATCCAAAGATAGCCTTTTGCACGGGGAGGGAGCGCGCCTTTGTACGCGGGTTCTCTCAAGTCGTCGGTTACCCGGACTTCTACTCAATAGTTGAGAGCGGATACGGCCTTTTTAATCCGGCCACCGAGGAATTCGTTGCCAACCCCAACCTTACCGAAGAGATGATAAAAGAGTTTAAACTGGTTTGCAACGAGGCCATCCCCCTGCTCCTTGAAAAATATCCTATGCTTCGCAGGTATGTCGGGAACGAAATAGCTGAAGCACTCGACCTGATAGACGGCGGCCAAATCACTATCGATGACTGCTTCAAAACCGCCAGGATTCTATTGGCAAAACCGATAGCAAGACGCCTTATCTACCTTACAAATACCACCCAGGCTTTAGATATTACTCCGGCTGTGGTTAACAAAGAAACTGGAATGGAACTTTTTTACAGAGAAACCGGAATAGACCCGAAAAAAACGGTAGGTATAGGTGATTCAAAAGGCGACCTCCCAATGTTCAAAAAGGTGCATTTTGTCGGTTGCCCATCAGGCGCAACTCAAGAGTGCAAGGAAGCAGTGAGAGCTAGAGATGGACACGTTTCGCTCTTTGATCACGTCCAAGGATGTCTTGATGTAATTTACCATTTTATGAAAGCGTAGCCTGCGCAAATTATCTCAAAGAAGAGGACTAGAATTAGTTTCTTTCCTCTTCTTTTTATTTAAGTTTTAGTCCTCTAACTTTTCCACATAAAAACCTAATTCCTTGAGCTCTTTTTAAGATATAATCTTTAAAATAGTTTTTCTCAATTTTGGCTTCAACGCTAAAATAACGAATCAACCCCCACCAAAACATAACCAAAGTAGCGGCTGTTGCTGACCAATAAATCAGTTCTCTATTTAGGGACTGTTTGTATATCTTATCTGCAACTTCCAAGAATCTCTCAAAAAGCTCCTGGGTGATAGAAGGATTACGGAAAAAATTATCAGCAAACAAAAATCCGAAATCGTATAAAATTCCTCCTTTTTGATTTAAGCCAGCGTACTCAAAATCTAAAAGGTAGATTTTATTTTTTCTTCCAACTAAAAAATTCTGAAAAATAAAATCATTGTGAGTAGAAACACCTTTTTTAGAAAAAGGGATAATTTTTCCAGCTTCTTTTTCAATTCTTTCAAAGTTCTTAATGATTTTAACATTAACCAGCTTCTGAATGGGATATTTTTTAGCCGCCAACCTATACTTTTCTATTTCATCTCGGAAAACATTGTATTCGTTTACAAAACGAACGCCGCCGGTGTGAAAAATATAAAACATCTCAGCTAATTTTTCTTGATATTTTCTCTTTCGGAACAAAGACAAAGTAAACAATCTCCCTGGAATATATTCTGTAATCATCGTTCCGTCAGGAACATCAAAAACTTCTCTACTTTTTGGTTTTAAAATATTCTTGCCTTGATAGGCATAGAGATAATATTCTGGCAGAATCTTTTTTACTTTTCGATTGCGACTCAAGGCAAAAATATTCCTTGCTTCAATTTTTCTATCAATAATATCGGCTCTCTCCCAGGGGACTCTAACAAAAAACTTTTTCTTTTTATACTGAACTACCCAGTTTCTGTTGGTTTGGCCACCAGCTTTTTTAATTTTTAGCTTTCCTGGTTGCCAGTTTTTATTTAACTGAGAGATTATTTTAATATCCTGATTCATCTTCTCTAATTTCTACTGATTTTTTGTGAGCGTCCAAGCCCTCAATTGAAGCTAACTCCTTGGCAATTTCAGCTAATTTTTTAGCCCCTTTCTTGTTAAGAATTTGGTAGGTTTGAATTTTAAGAAAATCTTTCACTGACAATCCTCCATTAAATCTTGAAGTTTTATTGGTGGGTAAGATATGGTTGGGACCTGAACAATAATCGCCAAAAGCTACGGCCGAGTATTGGCCAAGAAAAAGAGAACCATAATTTTTAAGTTGACTTAAATATCTCTGGGGATTTTTTGTTTGGAGCGACAAATGTTCTGGCGCCTCCTTGTTGGCTATTTCAATTGCTTCTTTCAGGTCTCGGACTAAAATAATCTTTTTGTTCTTTAGAGCTTTTTTGATTACATTTTTTGTCTTTAGCTTCCTAATTTGAGAAGCTAATTCCTTGTTTACTTCATTTGCTATTGTTTTTGAGTCAGTAATAAAGATTATTTTAGTATTAATGTCGTGTTCTGCCTGAGCTAATAAATCGGCTGCTACAAATCGGGGATTGGCGAATTTATCAGCTATCAATAAAATCTCGGTTGGCCCAGCTAAAAGATCAATGCCGCAATCGCCAAAAACTTCTTTTTTTGCCTGAGTAACATAAATATTGCCCGGGCCGACAATTTTATCTACTTTGGGCACAGTTTTCGTTCCGTAAGCCAGGGCAGCAATTGCTTGAACACCGCCAATGTTAAAAATCAAATCAGCTCCAGCTAAATCGGCAGCCACAATAGTAACAGGTTTAATTTTAGGCGAGCAAACAATAATATTTTTCACTCCAGCTACTTTGGCTGGGATTACGCCCATTAAAGCCGTGGAGGGTAAAGGATATCTGCCGCCCGGTACATAAACTCCGACTTTTTCAATGGGAATAATTTCTTGGCCAACCGTTATGCCGTTTTTTGTATATTTAAAATTTTTAAATTGCCTGAATTGATTTTTGGCAAATCTTTCAATATTAACTGCCGCTTTTTTAATCATTTCTATTGCCTCTCTGTCTACTTTTTTATAAGCCCCTTTTATTTCTTTTTTGCTCACCCTGAATTGTTTTAACTTCAACCCATCAAAAATGGCTGTATATTTTCTAACAGCCTTATCTCCTTCTTTTTTAACTTCTTGAATAATCTCTTGGACTGAAGTCATTAAATACCTAAGTGAAGCGAAAAGTGGAGATGAACAAAGTTCATCGACTAAAGGATGACTTTGTCTGCCGGAAACTCAACTATCCCCTGACAACCCATTCTTCTTAATTTTGGGATCAATCTTCTGGTTTCTTTCTCTTCACATCCTATCGAAACATCGTACCAATTTTCTCCGGCAATTTTTTTTATGGTTGGGGAGGTTAATTTTGGCAAGATCTTTAAAATGCCCTTTAATTTCTCTTCAGAAATGTGCATCATTAAATTAACGATTTCCTCACCACTGACTGCTCCTTGGAGCAAAAGGGTTAGGTCTAAAATCTTTTCTTTCTTCCATTTGTCTTGCCAGGCAGCTTTATTGGTAATTAATTTGGTTGAGCTCAAAAAAACTGTATCAAGAATTTTTAAATTGTGAGCTCGGAGAGTGGCTCCGGTCTCAGTAATATCCACTATAGCATCGGTAAATCTTGGTGGTTTAACTTCGGTTGTCCCCCAAGAAAATTCAATTTTAGCTTTAACTTTATTTTTCTTCAGATAATCTTTTGTTAAATTAACGGCTTCGGTCGAAATTATTTTCCCTTGAAGGTCTCGAACTCGCTTGATTTTCGAATCTTTAGGAACTGCTAAAACCCATCTTGCTTTTTTTATTTTTCTCTTAGCATATCTCAGATCAGAGACTTCAATTGTTTTTGCCTTTGATTCTAAAATCCAATCGTCACCAGAAATTCCCAAATCCAATTCCCCCCGCTCTATATATTTGGGAATTTCCTGAGGTCTTAGCAAAAAACATTCAATTTCTGGGTCATCAATTTCTAAAAAATACCCCCTTGGAGGGATATTTATATCAAATCCAGCTGTCTTAAAAATTTTTAAAGTATACTCCTGGAGAGATCCTTTCGGGATTCCTAATTTTATTTTTTGATTCCCCATTAAATTACAACCTTATTTAAGGGAAATTCAACGATACCAGTACAGCCAATCTTTTTAAGTTGGGGGATAATTTTTCTTATTTCTTTTTTATTAGCCACCGTCAAAACGTCAAACCAATTTCTACCCCTTAATTGGGTAACGGTTGGCTTCTTTAAGGCCGGTAAGACTTTAAGAACTTCTTCCATCATTTTGTTGGAAGCGTGCAGTATTAATCCTGACATTTCTTGAGCCAGTCTGGCTCCTTTAAGTAAAACTGTTAGATTTTCTATTTTTTCTTTTTTCCATTTATTCCCTAGAGATTTTTTATTAGCCGAAATAATTATTGAGTCTTCCATTAAAACCGCTAAAACTTTCAGATTATAAGATTTTAAAGCTGCTCCAGTATTGGTAAATTCAACTAGGGCATCGGCAAATGCAGGCACTCTCGCTTCGTTTGGCCCATCGGAAAATTCAATTATTGCTGATATTTTGTTTTTCTTTAAGAAATCCTTGGTAATCTCTGGAACTCTGGTAATAATCTTTTTCCCTTTAAGATTTTTTAATGATTTAATTCGGGATTTGGCCGGCACAGCTAAAACTATCTTGGTTTCTTTCCAGGTAGGATTTAGCGGTCCAAGATTATCTATTTCAATTAACTTTGTTTTAGTTTCAGCCACAACGGCCCTGCTCAATATCCCCCCGTCTAAAATTCCTTTTTCAATAAAGGGAGCTAATTCTTTGGCTCTGGCAAAAAAACAGTCGATTTCCGGGTCATCAATACGAACCATTGAAGATTTTTCATCAATCCTAAAATCGTAACCAGCTTTCCAGAAAAGCTCTTCTAAAGGTTCTTTAAATGCCCAGCCAGGAATTCCAAATTTTATTTTATTTTGCCTTTTCATTAATTTTTTGAAAAAAGCAGGTTTTATGACCAGTATGGCAAACCCTACCAATCTGTTTGACTTTAATTAAAAGTGAGTCGTTGTCGCAATCCAACCAAATTCCTTTTACCAATTGGAAGCTTCCTGAGGTTTCTCCTTTGGTCCATAATTTTTTTCTACTCCGGCTCCAATAAGTAACTTTTTTTGTTTGGAGGGTTTTTTTTAAAGCTTCTTTGTCCATAAAAGCCAGCATTAAAACTTTCCCTGTTTTAAAATCTTGAGTAACTACCGGGATTAAACCTTTCATTTTCCCCCAATCTATGTTTGGTAATCCCTTAACTAACATTTATGCCCTTTCGTTTTAAATATCTTTTTAGTTCGGGAATCTTAACTTCATTAAAATGGAAAAGGCTGGCCGCTAAAATTGCGTCAGCTTTACCTTTTTTAAAAGCTTGAAGAAAGTGTTCTTTTTTACCGGCTCCGCCAGAAGCAATAATCGGTAAATCAGCAGCTGTTTTTAATTTTCTTAAAAGTTCTAAATCATACCCATCTTTAGTGCCGTCTTTATCTTTGGAAGTTGGTAACAACTCTCCCGCTCCCCTTTTTTTAACTTCCTCTGCCCATTTAACGGCGTCTAAGTTAGTCGTCTTGGTCCCGCCTAAAATGCAAACTTTCCAGCTCTTACCTTGTTTTTTGGCGTCAATAGCTGCCACAATTCTTTCTGAACCAAACTTTTTAGCTGCTCGACTAAGGAAATTAGGATTTTTAACAATAGAAGTATTAAGCGAAACCTTACTAACGCCAGCTTTTAATAAATTTTCAATGTCAGATAAAGTAACAATGCCGCCACCAACCACTAAAGGGATTTTAATTGCCTTGGCTACTTTTTTAACCAGATTGAAAAATGGCCTTCGGTTTTCCAAAGAGGCTGAAATATCAAGCATGGCTAATTCGTCAGCTCCTTCAGCTGAATATTTTTTAGCCAGTTTTACCGGGTCGCCGGCTAATCTTAATTTTTCAAATTTTATTCCCTTCACCACGCTCCATTTTCCTCGCCATTTTTTACAATCAAGACAAGGAATAATTTTTTTAGGCATCATAGATTTTAAATCATTCAATGATATTTTATTCTCATAAATTGCCTTGCCAACAATTACTCCGGTTACCCCAATTTTTGATAGTTTTTTGAGATCTTTTTTATTTCTTACTCCGCCAGAAGCAATTATTTCCAAATTGGGAAATTTTGAAACGAGTTTTTTATAGAGAGAAAAATTTGGACCCCTTAAAGTTCCATCTCTTTCAATGTCTGTACAAATTATTGTTTTTGTCCCTAATTTAATTAAACTTTTTAAAAATGAATTTATATCTTTTTTGGTTTTTTCCTGCCAGCCCCGGAAGTAAATCTCGCTATTTTTAATCCCCACATCCACCACAATCTTCTCAGGACCAAATTTCTTTAAAAATTTCCTAAGCTTTTTTGGTTGGCAAACTGCAATTGTTCCTAAAGTGACCTGATGCGGTCCTAAATCTAAAAGTTTTTTGATGTCTTTTTCAGTTTGGAAACCGCCCCCAACCTGTAAAACTAAATTGGTTTTTTTAGCGACCTTCTCAATCGTCTCCCAATTTTTCACTTTTCCTTCTTTGGCTCCTTCCAGATCTATCAGGTGCAATTTTTTCAGTCCGGCTTTTTGGAAAAATTGAGCTATTTTAAGAGGATCGTCAGAATATGTTTTTTTAAATTTAAAATCACCCTGAATTAATCTGACGCATTTCCCGCCGAAAATATCAATGGCTGGAATGATTTCCACGAATAAATTCTACCACATTTTTTGCCTTTAGGAAATTCTTGGTTTAAAATGAAATTGCATGAAGATTTGCCTTATACCAACCTCCTTTGCTGAGCATTTAGCTAAAAATATCCGGAAGAAAGCCGCCGATTTTGAAATTATTTTTCCTGAATTGAACAAAGACAGAAAAAGGCACTTTCCTGATGGCGAGATTTATATGAGAATTTTAAAAGCTCGCAGATTGAAAAACAAAAGGGTCCTTGTTTTTCATTCGGGAGCGCCCAAACCGAACGAAGGACTGACGGAATTAGAGCTAATTTTGCAAATTTTAAGAGACAACGAGGTGAGACCGGAAGTATTTTTTAGTTATTTTCCTTACGGTATGCAAGACAAAGTTTTTAAAAAAGGAGAAACCAATGTGGCTGAGAATCTAATTGAAAAACTAAACAATTACTATAGAGTTAAAAAGATTTACGTTATTGACGCTCACTTCTGGGGAAAAGGAAGAAAGTGGATAAAGAAATACCCAATCATTCATATTTCTGCATTTAATTTATTAAAAAGGAAAGTTCAAAAAGATTTCAAAGAAGAGGTTTTGTTTCTGGCACCAGATGTCGGGGCCCAAAAGAGATTCGGAATCCAAGGTTTTAATAAAACGCGAATAAATTCCTACAGAGTTGAGGTAAAAACTCCAAAAAAATTAAAAAAAATAATAAAAGGAAGAATAGTTGGAATAGTTGATGACGTAATAAAAACTAGTGGAACTCTTTTAAAGGTGTACGATGAGTGTAAAAAATACGGCGCAAGAGAGGTTATTGCTTTAATAACTCACGGAGCTATGAAATACGGCATTTTGAAGGCAAAAGAAAAATACTCGCAGCTTTATTTAACTAACACTATAAAAAGAAAAGGGGCAAATGTAGATATAACTGATTTAATTTTAAGTACCATTAAAAAGCATGGTCGATGAATTAGAAATTTATCTCTTATCTCAATAAAATTAAAATTTTATTTCGATGGTTGAAATAGACGGTTCATATTTGGAAGGAGGTGGCGCCGTGCTTCGAACAGCATCGGCTTTATCAGCAGTAACAGGCAAACCTGTACATGTCTTCAATATAAGACAAAATAGACCAAAAGGTGGAGGTTTGGGAGTACAACATCTAAAAGGCTTGGAGGCAATTGCTGAACTCTGCAATGGTAGGATTGAAAATACTGAAATAGGTTCTAAAGAAATCTGGTTTTATCCTGGCGAAATTATAAGTAAAGACCTTAATATAAAAATTGAAACGGCTGGCAGCATTACTCTAGTTTTACAAACTTTAACCCTGCCAGCCTTATTCGCTCCAGAACCTGTTAAAATTACTTTTGAAGGAGGGGCTACTGATACTTTTTTCTCCCCCACTATTGATTATTTTCGTTATGTTTTTCTACCAGTTTTAGAAAAGATAGGAGGCAAAACAGAAGTAAATATTTTTAAAAAAGGCTATTACCCTGAAGGCGGAGCTAAAGTAGAAGTTATAATTTATCCTCCCAAATTAAAAAATCTTAATTTAATTAAAAGAGGTAAGTTTAAGAAAATTGTCGCTATCTCTGGAGCCTCAGAATCCTTAAAAGACAAAAAAGTGGCTGAAAGGCAAATGGCCGGGGTAAGAGAGGTTTTGGGGAAATTAAACCTACCAACCGAAGAAAAAATTGGATATTACCCAACTCAATGTCCGGGCAACCAAGTTTGCTTAGTGGTTGAATTTGAAAACACCGTAATTGGCACAGACAACCTAGGGAAACTGGGAAAACGAGCCGAAGACGTTGGCAAGGAAGCAGCTTTAGAGTTATTAAAAGAGCAAAAGTCAGAGGCCTGTTTAGATAAACATCTAGCTGACCAAATTTTACCTTATTTAGCCCTTTCTCCTGGCAAGTCCCAGGTCACAGTTTCAGAGATTACTAATCACTCTAAAACTAATATCTGGGTAATTGAAAAATTTGCTGAAGGCGAATTTGAAATAGAAAATAATCTAATTAGCTGGATCCCAAGGTCGATGAAAAATTTTTCATCTTCACCTTCATCCGCCAGAGGCGGACTCGGTCGATGAAGATCATTTTTGCTAAAAATCTGGGTTTTTGTTTTGGAGTAAAAAGGGCAGTAGAACTTTCCGAGAATATTTTAAATAAAGACCCAAAACCAGTTTATTTTTGGGGTAAACCTATTCATAATGAAAGAGTGGTTAAAAAGATAAGAAGCGGGGAGGAAAAATTTATCACAAGCCCCAAACAAGCTAAGTCCGGGACCTTAGTAATTAGAGGCCACGGCGTTTCCCCTTTTGTTCCTCCAAAAAATATTAAAATAAGAGATTTAACTTGTCCTTTAGTCAAAAAAGTTCAACTAGCCGCTCGCTCTCTTTTTAAAAAGGGGTACCAAGTAATTATTATTGGAGATAAAAATCATCCCGAAGTTAAAGGTATTAAAGGATATACTCAAAATAAAGCAGCGGTGATTGAGAGTGAGCAGCAAGCTAAAAGAATAAAAAAAATTAAAAAAATGGGGGCGGTAAGTCAAACTACTCAAGATTTTAATAAAGTTAATAAAATCCTAAAAATCTTGAAAAAGAAAGCAAGAAACTTTCAGTGGCTAAATACCCTTTGCCCTGAAGTGATATCTCGTCAAAAAGAGCTTTTAAAAATCCTAAAAAAAGCTGATGGAGTTTTGGTAATTGGTTCAAGAACCTCGGCCAATACTAAAAGATTGGCAGATATAGCCAAAAATTCAAAAAGAAAAGTTTTTTGGGCAAATTCACTTAAAGATTTAAAAAAGCAAAGATTTAGAGGCATTTTTACCTTAGGAGTAGTCTCGGGAACTTCCGCACCAAATTGGGAAATTGAAAAAATTAAAAAATGGCTAGACACAAAACAAAAGTAATAAAAATAGGCAAAGTAAGAATCGGGGGCGATTTTCCCATTACTGTCCAATCGATGACGAATACGGCCACCTCTAATGTCGTCAAAACTGTTGAACAAATAAAAGAATTAGAAAATGCTGGTTGCGAAATAATAAGGGTAGGAGTGCCAGATTTAAAAGCAGCTAAAGCCCTCTCTAAGATTAGAGAGGAAATTAACATACCCTTGGTGGCTGATATTCATTTTTCAGCCGATTTGGCTTTGGAAGCCATAAATCAAGGAGTGGATAAAATCAGAATAAACCCGGGGAATTTCCCAAAATCGGGTTTGGAAAAAATAGTTAGGTTGGCCAAGAAAAAGAAAATCCCAATTAGGATCGGTATAAATAGTGGCTCTTTGGAAAAAGACATATTAAAAGAGCAAAAAAAAGCCACTGCTGAAATGATGGTAAAATCTGCTTTAAGATTTATTAAATTAATGGAAAGGCTTAGGTTTTATGATTTAGTAATCTCTCTTAAAGCTCCCGACGTTCAAAGAACGATTAAGGCTAACGAGTTGTTAGCTAAAAAAGTTAATTATCCCCTACATTTAGGGGTGACTGAAGCTGGTAGAGAGTTTTCAGGCACCATAAAATCAGCTCTGGCCTTTGGCGTTTTACTTTCTAAAAGAATTGGTGATACTATCAGGGTTTCTTTGAGTGCTGACCCAATTCAAGAAGTAAAAGCTGGCTGGGAGATTCTGAAAAGCTTAGGTTTAAGAGAAAGAGGGGTGACAATTGTTAGCTGCCCTACTTGCGCCAGAACAGAGATTGATGTTATTGGAATTTCTAAAGAAATTGAAAACTTAACCTGCCAAATTATAAAACCTTTTAAAGTTGCTGTTATGGGTTGTATCGTCAATGGCTTGGGCGAAGCTCGAGAAGCTAATTTAGGGATAGTGGGAGTAAAAGGGGCGGCTTTAATCACTAAAGAAGGGAAGATTATTAAAAGAGTTGCCAAAAAAGAAGCATTAAGGGAATTTAAAAAAGAACTTAAAAAATATCTAAAAAAATGCTAGTAATAAAGTAGAATAGGGATGCCGAAAGGAGGTTAAAGGTGAAAGCTGGATTTGATTTGCTACCCCGAAACTGGCGAGAACAAGCCGAAGAACTTGATGAGGAAAGAGCAAAACAGGTCAGTGAACCAGAGGGAGTCCATGATTGGACCTGCCCAATGACTGAGGTGCCGACAATGGGAATTGTGCTTAAGGAAGAAGGGGAACGAAAAGTCTT
Organism: Candidatus Paceibacter normanii SCGC AAA255-P19; assembly: GCA_000398025.1. Taxonomy (GTDB): domain Bacteria; phylum Patescibacteriota; class Minisyncoccia; order Minisyncoccales; family Paceibacteraceae; genus Paceibacter; species Paceibacter normanii. Next base: position 60,765 of record ASKX01000001.1, read on the forward strand.
TCTGTTACGCAACCCAATTTATGCTAGATAGAATTAAACAAAAGCAGTCGGCATTCAAAGCCCCGCCTTTTATGAGCGGGGTTAATTATTTACGTTTAGGTTTGACCATTTGCCGCAGCGGTCGCCCCAACGGGCCACTACTTTGTTTTCTATTCTAGCTTCAATTACTTCGCAGCGATTAGGACAGCCCTGGCATTGAAAAGAAGTACATTTGATATTTTTATCTGAAATCTCAAAGCCTAAAAATTTAATTTTTTGAGGATTTTGTTCCTTAACTAAAAGAGCTACTCCAAATGCTCCTATTACTGTGTTATGAGGAGGAACAATGATTTTTTCTTTTAAAGCTTTTTCAAAAGCTTTTCTCATTCCTAAGTTTTCTGAAACCCCTCCTTGAAAAACAATGGGCGGTTTTATATTTTTTCCCCTAGCTACATTATTTAAAAAATTTCTAGCTAATCCCTGACAGAGACCGGCTACAATATCTTCGGTAGTGTGGCCAATTTGTTGCTTGTGAATCATATCTGATTCGGCAAAAACCGTACAACGACTACCAATGTTAGTTGGGTTTTTTGATTTCAAGGCTAGTTCTCCAAACTGCTCAACAGGAAGTTTTAAACGAAAAGCTTGGGCATCAAGAAAACTTCCCGTGCCAGCGGCACAAATTAAATTCATAGCAAAGTCAACGGCTACGCCGTTTTCCAAAATAATAATTTTGCTGTCTTGGCCACCAATCTCAATTACTGTTCTAGCTTCAGGCACAAAAAAAGAAGCACCTTTGGCGTGAGCCGTAATTTCATTTTTAACTAAATCAGCTCCAGTAATTACCCCAGCCAAATAACGGGCCGAGCCCGTCGTGGCCACCCCGGCAATTTCTGCCTCTCTGGGCATTTGCTTTTTCAATTCCTTTAACCCTCGCTGAATTGCGTCAATAGGATTTCCCTCGGTTCTTAAATAGAGAGAAGATAAAACCTGGTTTTTCTCATCAATTAAAACCAGATTGGTAGAAATTGAGCCGACATCAATACCTAAATAAGTTTTCATGATATTTTATATTCGTGGTGATTTTTTACTACATCCACAAAGGCCTCCAAACGAGTGTTAATTCCAGCTTCAGCCACTTGTTCATCCAAAGACAAAGATAAAAAAGGAATGCCTGATTCCAAATGAATTTTCTCCAAGATTGGTCTAATCGTTACCTCTGGCATACAGCCAAAAGGCAGAAGGTGAATTATACCATCAAAACCTTTTTCAACATAATGCAGCATTTCATAAATAGCATCTCGACCATGACCGCCAACAGTGGACCCTAAATAAGGATTTATTTTTCTTTGGATTATCCAATCTTTCCAGGGAAAAATCAATTTTTTGATATGATAAGTAAGATCCATTTCTCGATACACTTCAATCCCCTCTTTGCCCAATTTGCTTTCTACGTCAAAATTGATGGCCGGATCGCAGACGGTATAAATTTCTCCTATCAAGGCCACTTTGGGTGTTTTTTTGTTTTTTTCAATTGGAATTCCAAAAAAACTTTTTAAAACCTCTTTTTTCAGCTTCGGAAAAGCTTTTTCCTCTTTTAATTCCTCAATCTTAAGAAGACTTTCTTGTAACGTCCTATCTGTGGTCCCTTTTTTAATTTCCCTGGGCCGATAAAATTGGGCCATCTTTTCAATCTTCTCTATTAATCTTAGTTCTCTAAGGGAAAAGCGAACTGTCTTTAAAATTTGCCAAAAAGAAGCTCCGGTAATTTCTTTTATTTTTCTGTAAATATCTCTAGGGGTAGCTCGGAAATCTAAAAGAGTGATATCATGACCGGCATCTTTTAAAACTTTTTCTTGGATTACCCCATAATATCTTTGACGACAAGAGCCTCCAACATTTTGAATCATAAAAATAGTATTGGCTCCTCTTTCTAAGGCTGGTAAATAATTACCCAAGGTAACTTTCATTGGAAAACAAAACATCTCCGGAGCAATTTTAGCTCCAGCGGCAACAGTCTCTGAATTTGTTTTTTCTGGAGGAATAACTTCTAAGCCAAGCTGTTCAAACAGGGTTTTAAAAGCAATGGTATAATTTCCCCACCTGGCAAAAGTAATAATCGGCTTTTTCATATAATTAATGAAGGGTGTCAATAAAAGCCTCTAATCTAGTTTGGAGGCCAGCTTCTCCAGTTTGTTCATCAATCAATAAATATAAAAAGGGAACTCTATTTGCCTTGACTACTTTCTCAACAAACTCTTTTAAAACCGTGTCGCAACCACACTGAAAAGAAGAAATTTCAATTACTCCAGCAACATCATACTTTAAAAACTCACTGGTTTTCTCCATTATTTCCTTGCCGAATTCCCAGTGAAACTTTGGCCAGTTTTCGTTTTGGTCCGCCAGCTGGCGGATTGGATTCGGAACTTCATCTATAAATACAGGATCTATCCCTAACTTCTCTAGTTTTTCTTTCATTTTCAAATTAACATAATCGTCGTAGAGGTTATAAGGATGAGAGATTAAAATTATTTTTGGTTTTTTTGATTGGATTTTTTTAAAAAAATCTTGTCCCTCGTTTTTTCTTTCTCTTAAGGCGGCCTCTAATGCGTTTTTGATTTCTTTTTTATTTTTATTTAATTTTTTCCCTAGTTTCTCTAAGGTTCTTCCAAATTTTTCCTTTCTTTCGTCAAAGGTCTCAGTCAAAATTGGCGTCTTCGCTAAAAGTTTAGCTAAGTCAGGCAGTCCAAAAAATTTAGGGCAGTATTCCAGCTTTTCTTCATTGGTCTTTAGCCGAGGAACAAAAATCCAATCACATTTCCCATCAAGCCACAAAAGGTGGCCGAAAAACACTTTAGTTGAAAAGCAGTTTTCAGGATCAGCAACCCTCACTCCTATGTCAACAATTTCTTTGTTGGTAGCAGGAGAAAGTAAAATCTCAAAGCCTAATCCGCTAAAAAAACTTTCCCAAAAAAGAGGCTGTTTCCAATAGATCAAAGCTTTAGGTATACCAATAGTCATAATTATTAGAAAAGGGTGCCTTGACGAAAAGGAGTTTTTATTTCTTCTTTTGAGAAAATTCTGATCTTTCCATATACTCCATCATACCCTGGCTCAACCTTTACTTTTCCTTCCCTGACCCGAGTAATTCCTTCAGCAATTTCTGGTAAGGTAGCTTTTTCCAATTCTGATTTTGGCGCTTCTATTAAAACGTTAAATTCGTTATCAAACTTTTTTATCAGATTTTTATATTCCTCGTCAACCTGTTTCGTCCCGACGGTAATTCCTAAGGTATCAGCAATAATTTCTGCTAATGGAACTAAGCTTTTATAAGGGATCACATTTTCTGGCTGAAAACCTTCTTCTTTGTCGGCTAAAGAATCAATCCGGTTTAAAACTCCGATGGTTAAAGGCCGGCCGCAATTGGGACAGATATTATTATATTTTTTAGATTCAGCTGGTGATAAAGAAATTCCGCAATCACGGTGACCATCATAATGATATTTTCCCTCTTGAGGAAAAAATTCAATGGTATATAAAAACTTTTGGGGGTTTTTTGATTTTATCGCTTCGGTAATAGCTGAATAACTAATTTCGGTGTCAAAAACATTAGCTTCCCGACCAATGTGAGCTGGGCTATGGGCATCGCTATTTGAGATTAAAATTGTTTTTCTTCCATCAGGAATTCGCCAAATCATGGCTGGATTAGCTGATAAACCTGTTTCTAAAGCAAAAATATATTTCGAATAATCTTCAAAACATTCCTCGATTGAATCAAAGCCGGATTTGGAACCAAAGATGCCAAACCAAGGCGTCATACAGTGAGCGGGAATAACCAAACACTCTTCAGAAACACCTAAAACAGTTTTGGCTAATTCTTTAGCATCTAATCCTAGCATTGGTCTACCATCAGCTTTTAAGTTTCCGATCCAACCCAAATGAGCATTTATTTTGTCAACCACCTCTAAAGAAGGGGCGAAAACCACAATGTGGATTTTTCTAACCTTTCCTTTCTTGGAATAAATACAGCTAATCTCAGTAGTAAGTATAAAACGGGTTGGACTGCCAGAGTATTTTAATTTATAAAGTCCAGACTCAGCTGGCTCTAATTTTTCTTTTAAGGTTTTAAACCATTCGGGATGAGTAAAGTCACCAACTGTCAAAACTTTAATCCCTTTAATTCTGGCCCATTTATCAAGATTTTCTAAATCCATATTTCGGGAAGTGGCCCGGGAATATTTACTATGAAGATGAAAGTCGGCAATAAACTCCATAAAATTTTATAAAACCTGAAAGATTGCTCCTAAAATAAGTATTAGCATCAAAAAGTATAACAAAATCAAAGGAATATTCAAGCTGTATTCCGGTTCCCTATCTCCTAAAATTTTAGCTTTTTTGAAAATTAAGATTATAATTATTCCTTCGATTACTCCAATAATTGTTCCAACAAATCCAATGGTAGTAATAAAGTTTCGAAGGCCAGCTATAAATAAAATCAAGGGCGAGCCACAAGAAACCAAAGTGGCTAAGTTTTTGGAAAATTTTAAATCATAGATAAAAGTGTTTCTTAAGTAAAGACCTAAAACTAAAAAAGAATCGGCTAAGGTTATTAATCCAGCTAAAGCTCCCAAAAATATAATTTTTTGTCCTAGAAAGGGCATTAACCCTGAAAGAGTATCGGGACTAACATTTTTGCCGGCAACCCCGATAACCGCTAAAGCAAACAAAAGATAAAGAACAATGACAATAATTGTTGCTAAAACTATTATTTTCTTTATTTTTCTTTTACCTTCCTTTTCTTTCAAAAAATCGCCGATTTCTGGGATAGCCGACCAGCCAATTAAAGAAAATAGAATAACCCCAAAAGGCAAGAATAAATTGGGGAGATTAAAGGTGCTAATACTTGCTAAATCAAACTTGGGAAAACAAAAACCTAAAATAATCACTATAATCAAAAAGAAAAGGAAATTTGTAAAAAACTCAGCTGGAGCGATTAGTTTAATTCCTCGAAATACAAAGTAGGTTAAGATTAACCAAAAAAATAGAGTAAATTGAGAGCTAGAAAGATCAAGAATAGGAGAAAGTAAAATTTTCAAAAATTCACCGCCAAGAATTAAATAAGCCAGAAGGGCGCCGGTTACTCCAATAATAACCGAGGCTGTGATTAACTTTTTCCCCCAATTCCCTAAATATTTTTGACTAAACCCTACTAATCTACAGTTTTCTTTTGTTCTTAAAACTATTTCCCCAAAGAATAAATGGATTAAAAGAACTACTCCTCCCAAAATGAGAAAGTAAAAAAAACCGGGGATTATCCCGCTTTTTTCAATTACATAAGGAATTCCAAAAATTCCTGCTCCGACTATTGTCCCAATTAAAATAGATAGAGCAAAAAGAAAATTTTTCCTCATTTAAACAAAACTGCTTTATTCTTTGTAGACTTTATATCCCTCTCTAACTTTTTGGCCTATCTTCAAGCCAATGGACTCCCCGGCTTTAGCGGCCTCGACTTTCTGGTGCTCTGCTTCCATTGATTCAACGGTTTGAGTAAAATCGGCCTCCCCACCAATTATCCTGATGGTATCGCCAACCTTTAAGGCATCGGAAAGCTCAATTACGGCTACCCCGATGTTGCCAAAATAGTGAGTGATTTTTCCTACCTGTTTTCCTTCTTCGGGAAGAGGTTCTTCGTTTGCCATAGTTTTATTTTAGAGGTCTTATATTATTTTTATCGACCTTTTTCCTTTTCTATTAATTTAATTAATCTTTTTACTAGTTTTTTGGGGTCTTTCTCGTAGACAATTTTTTTAACTCCCCGATAGGGACCGGTAGCGATCATCTTAATCTTATCTGCTGTGCCGCCCGAACCCACCAAAACACCAACTGATTTTTGAATTTCAAAAGCAGTGGC
>ASKX01000002.1 GCA_000398025.1 Candidatus Paceibacter normanii SCGC AAA255-P19
GAAAAAATAGCCAAAAAAGAGTTCGGCTTAAAAGAAATTTCAGTAATTTCCGGCGTAGGAGTGAGAATGTATTATCGGAATTTAGGCTACAGACTAAGAGATACTTATATAGTGAAAGTCCTTCTCTAAAGTTTTCTTAATTTTAGGGAATCTTAGGCCGGCGGCCGGATGATAGGTGGTAAAGTGTTGCCGCCTATTTTTTATTAAAAATTTTCCTCTATATTTATTAAAAATTTTCCCTTCATCAATTACCGTATCAAAAGCTACTTTCCCGAGTAAAACTATTAATTGGGGATTGATAATTTCAATCTGCTGCCCCCACCAATTTCGGCAGGCTTTGAGTTCTGATTTTTTTGGTTGACGGTTTTTGGGCGGACGGTGCTTAATAACTGAAGTAATGAAAACTTTTTTGCGATTAATCCTATTCTTTTTTAATAACTCGTCTAGAAGTTTTCCGGCCCGACCAATAAATGGTCTACCGGTTAGATCTTCTTCCCGGCCCGGACTTTCTCCAATAAATATCAATTTAGCACTTGCTGGCCCTTCTCCAGGGACAGGATTCCGGGCTTCTCTCCAAAGAGGACATTTTTTACATTTTTTAATTTCTTTATGCAGTTTTTCTAATTTTTCCCTTTCCTCCATCAAATTAATTGAGTTATTAGAAAGCCAATTATGGAAAATAAAGCAATCGGTGGCAGGGCGGGAATTGGCTGACGAATTTTTTGGCTACTAAAGAGATAAAAGCTAACCGAAAGACCAAGTAAGGAAAAAAGGGCAACAATCAGGGAACTTGTAATGCCCGAAGGGATTAAAGAGGCGCAAAAGAGCAAAGGAAAAACAACATCCCCTCCACCCAAAATTAAAAATTTTCCTCCAGGCCTAATTTCTCCTAGGTTTCCTTGAAAATCTTTAAGGTTGGGCGGGATAACTAAAGCTAAAATGGCTCTGCTTTCAATCATTTCTTTTGCCATTCTAATCATATGTTTGGTTTTGTAAACAGCAATAAAATCATAAACAGAAAAAATAACTAAAAGAGGTATTATTATCAAAGGCTGAAGAGTTATTCCTAAAGCGCTCCCCACTCCAGCCATAGCTAAAATTACACAAAAATCCTGAATCAGAACGGAAGGACTTTTTACCCACCACAAAACCAAAGCCGCCATTAAAGCTAAAGCAAAAATATCTGGAATCCAAACATTAAGAAAAAGTGAACCTCCTAAAAAAACGGCTAAAATAAAAAGGGCTTTAAAAATTATCCCCTTTCCCTTACTAAACTTAAGGAAATAAGAAATAAAAAGAATAAATAAGGTAGTCAAAAGAAAATAAATAATGAATTTTTCTGGCGGAAGTTGAGGTAAGGGAATTTTCTGAAGCTCTAGAATTTGGGTTAATCTAAAAGCAGCGGCAATGCCCAATCCTAGAGTTAAAGAAAACAAAAAAGCCTCAATAACGAAAACTTTCCAAGGATTTTGAAGGGAGTTGAAAATTATTTCTTCTGAATTTTTTGCTTTGTTGTCTTCTGACATTTTTGATAAATAAATCGGCTTGGAGTACGGTAGGCCAACTTTCCTTTCTTAGCCTGTTTTGAAGAGTATTTTTTCATGAAAAGGATTTGGTTAATCGCTTTTGGGCTTCGGTTTTTTCCCTTAAAGAAACTTTGCTTTTTTGGATTCCTTTTTCTAAAAGCTTAATGGTTAAATCTAACTCTTCTGGTTTAGGAAAATAAGGCGTACCGTCTTTTCCGCCATGAGCAAATGAATATCTGGCTGGATCTTGATAAGAAGGCCTAGATCCATAAATTATTTCAGCCACCAAGGACAAAGCCCTAATAGTTTTAGGGCCAATTCCTTTCAGGGCGAGGAGTTTTTCAAAATTTTCCGGACTTTGCTCTTTGGCTGAAAATACGGTTTTTTCTAATCGTTTCAAATCAAATTTCTCCTCAACCACTGGATGCCAGTAAAATTCTTTATCCTGAAGCTGCATTGTTGTAAGATTTTTAGATTTCTTGGCCTGGATTAGATTTAGATCTTTTAAAAACTTTTTTGACTTCTCCTTGACTAGCTTCGTGGAAATTTCTCGGTTTTTGCTACTTTCTTTAGCGGTTAAATTTAAGGGTTTAACTTTGGCCCCAGAAATTATTCCCGAATGAGGCTCTTCAATAAAATCTTTCATTTTAGGAGATAACCAGTGATAACGACGAGCAGTTTGATTTTTTGTATTTAATCCCTGTTGAACCACTGTCCATTTCCCAGATTTAGTAAAGAGAAAATTGTGTTGATAAATTTGGTATCCATCTTGGATAAGCGAGGAATCAATTTTAGCTGCCATTTTTGAGGCATAAATTAATTGAGGAGCAAAAGAAAAGCCCCGGGATATTCCGTAAGCTTCAATTTCTTTAGGAGTTTCTCTGGAAGTTCTTTTACCACCACAAACATAAATCCCTAACCTATCTTGGATATCAAAGAGAGCGACTTTTACCGCTCCCAATGTTGTAGTGGTTAAACCAGACGAGTTCCAATCAAAACCTATTACGCATCCTAAACTTTGGAACCAAACTGGATCAGAAAATCTTTTTAATACCTCTTCTTCTCCCAGCTCTTCAGTAATGGCAATGATAATCCCCCGAGACAATCTTTTCATTCTCTCAAAAAGCCAAGGAGGGCAACGACCATAATCTAAGGGGACCGTAGCAATTCCTGTTTTCATATCAAGTTTTTAATAAATTAAAAACGCAGATGAAGATGAGATTTATCTCATCGCCTATTTCATTTTATCAAAGATGGCGAGCTAAGTCATTGTAAAGGTTCTCTTCTCCTTTTTTGAAGTATTTTCTTTGAGCTGTTTTCATTTCTTTCATTTCTTTTTTATTATAAAGAAGGCTTTCCATGTTCTGTTTTAATTTTTGAGAAGAAACAACGTAGGACAAACTATAACATAAACCTAATTTTTGAAAAGGCTCAATTTCATAGAATTCAGAATGTTTATAATAAGGTAAATCCTTTTTTATTTCCGGCACCAAGCAAATAGCTGGCACCTGATTATGAATAACTTTAGGTAATGTTCCTAAACCGTGGTGCTGAATTACCAAATCGCTACTGGCTACATAATTGTCGTATTCTTCAGTGGTGACCCAGGTTTTTTGGATTAACCAATTTTCTTTTATCTTTTGTTTTCTTCTAGCCTTAAATAAAACTTTTATCTCCTTGCCTTCTTTTTCAAATTTTTTGATAGCCTTTTTTAGTTTTGGAAAAAATTTAGGAAAAAGAAGATCTTCCAGCCAACCAAAGTAAAAGAATATTAGTTTCTCATTCTTTTTAAGCTTTAACTCTCCTCTAACTTCTCTTTTTTTAGCTGAATTAATTTTCTGGCCAGAAAGGATAAAACCCGGACAGAAAATCTTTTTTTTATAATTTTCTGAAATTTTGTAATGCCCGCCGTTTTCAATCAGACCTAGCTTATAAATCTTTTCTGACATAACAACGTATATTCTATCTATCCATTCCGGCACCCGGTAATGACTTTTTCTATCTTTAAGATGCTCTTTTAAGAAAAGCCAGTTGGAATCTAAAGAGCAGGTATAAACTCCCAAGAGTCGATTAATATCTAATATTGGTCCCATTCCATACTCAAAAACTGTTTTGGAGTTGCACAGAAATAAAACGTCAGGCTTTAACTGCCTGATTGTTTTTTCTGTTTCAATTTTATTTTTTGTTAAAATCCCCTCAAAACCATCTTCTTTAGCTATTGAGAGTAGTCTCTGATCGTTGGAGACAAAAATATTTTTATCTCCTCTTCTTTTTGCATAAAGAGCAAGAGATTCCCCCTGGGCGAACTCTCCAAAACAATTTTTTCTTACAATATAAACAATTTTCATTTATCGAGCTTCCGAAGGAAGCGAAGATGGAGATGAAATTTTAGTTTCATCGACTTAGGTTCTAAATCTAAGAGTTGAGTTGGCGATTCTAGCTAAAAATCTTTCAATTTCACCATAAGCGAAAATGTTTTTAGGCAATCTAGCTTGCCAATCTCTTTTTCCATCTCTTAAAAGAGAAGTCCTCATTCTAATTTTTGTTCCTTCGCCAGGAATGATATCAGTGATTACTTCGGCTGGCAGAACTTTTACTTGTTTTTCTTCTTTAACATTATAAAGAAGAATGTTTTTAGCTACTGCTCTCTGGGGTCCTAAAATTCCTTTGGCCTGAGTGGAAATAATCACGCCGTTTTTAATTTTTGCTCGATGAATTTTACTATCAACTAAAATCACATTTTCTATTTCCCCTCGATCAATTTCAGAATTAATTAAAATAGAGTTCTTAATTCTCAATTTTTTATTAGTAATTTTTCTTTTTATTAGATATTTTTCAACATCGAAAAACTCCCTGGCCGTTTCTCCTTCGGCAGTTTTTTTAATAAGTTTCAGAAGATTTAAGTAGTAAATTTTTAAATGCCCGTAGTCCCACCAAATGGTTCGCTCCCCCAGGTTTTTTTCTCCAATAATTCTTTTTTTTCCAATTTTTTGAAGGAAACTTTTTCTTATTTTTTTAATTCTTTCCCAATAGATTCCCCCTCCTCCATCTGTCTGATATTCTTTTTTCTTGGAAGTTAAGGGAATCCACAAATGAAAATCAGTGCTTAAATTTCTTCTTTTCCCCTCAATTTCTTTTAAGAATTCTTCAAGTAAAGATTCTAAGAATGGAAGGGAAATTGAAAAACATCCCAAACTTTTAATTAAAGTAATTTTCCCTTCCTTGTCCTCTTTCAGATAACCCCTTTCCAAAAGCTTTTGAAGTTTCCCCCAAGAAACTTTTTCCCTTAACAAAGTTCTTCTTTTTTTGGTAGGAATTAAAACTCCATAGGATTGCCAATTTTTCTGCCAATCTTTTTTAGAAAGCAAAAATCTCTTTTTTATCCCAAAAATTTCCACTGGTAACCTGGTTTCTCTTTTTACTCTTTGAGAGGAAATAAAAACTTGGTCGCCCCAAAAGACACAAATTCTTTCTTCCCTCCCTTTGGCAAAAATTTGAGTTGAAAAGATTGCTGCCTCTAGAACTGTCAAGGGGACCTCTTTATCTTCAACTTTTATCACCCTTGGAAGTTTAATCCCCGGCTTATTATTTACTTCGGTTCCGCAAAGAGGAGCCATTCTTTTTCCGTGTCCAGCAGCGTGATAGATAGCTACCGTTCCTTTTTGCTCTAAAAGAAGCTTTAAAAAGATCTCTTTGTCTGTCTTTTGGAAGGCATAAAGAGTACCTAAAAGCTGACCGGCTCCGCCTGGCCAATCTTCTTCAACAACGACGATTTTTGTTTTTGGACCTAAAATTTCATTTCGAGAAGCTTTTAATCTTCTCTCCCAATATTCTTTATTTCCTGAGGAAGCTACCACAATTATGACATCAAAACCTTGGTCCTTCTTTATTGTTTTTTCCATTCTTGTGATAATTGAATATTTCATAATTTTAACCAATGAAAAAACAAAGCTTTTCGGCTTTGTTCCTTAATTTTGGCTTATACACATTGTCTATTTATCCTGCTCTTTCCTCGCTTTTTGTCAAGCCGTTTTAAGATCTTCTTATTCGAATTAAACCTGAGCAAGGAACGATTTCAATTCCTTTCTTTTCTAATTCATCTAAAAATAAGTTCACTCCTAGAGAATCAGAAGACATATGGCCGGCAATAACTACATTAATGTTGGCAGTTTCAGCTTCCTTTTTGGATTCCTCCCGCATATGCATTCCTAAAATAGTACCAATTCCGGCTTGGGCCATTTTCTCATAAATTTTAGGAGTGGGTTCGGTCCCTCCGGTAAATTCAGTGATGGTGATTTTACCACAATGATTTTCTTCTGAACCAACAAAAATTTTAGGACCTGCTCCAATTTTCATCGCCTCTTTATACTCCGGTATTTCTTTTAATAAGTTCATTAAATCTTCTATTCTTTCTGGATTTTCTTTTTCCACTTTTTCTTTGATAAACCTTGCTGCCAAATTATCACAAGGAGTATGAGAATTTATTAAGTTGAGGCCGAGCAGTTTAGCTGCGTCAACCGTCCTTTGATGATTAACGGCATTCACGCCTCTAGCTACTTCTTCAATCCTTTCTTTCATTAAACCCTCGGCAACGTTAATTGGGACTCCGTCCTGATTCAAAACGTCGCACTGTAAATCCATTACATCAGCTAAATGAGCCAGTCCTTTGCCTAAAGGATGGTGAGCGATAACTAAATCTATACCGCCAATTTCCTTGGCTAATAAAAGTTCGGCTGGCTCAATGTCAATCCCCACCAATACTTTTTTGATTTCTTTATCTTCCGCAACGTGGTAGATTCTCGAATCTAAATAAGGATTTTCTAAGGATTCTATGTCAAATTCTTCTTTTTCTTTTCCGGAAAGCTTTTCGTATTTTCCTTTTTTTCTCTTTAAAAGTTCCTCTATCCCTTCTTCTCCTCGAAAATCAGCTTCAATCCCCTTATTTATTGCTAGATTGTAAATTTCTTGTATCTTCATATACCGAGTCCCGCTTAGCGGGACGAAAGTGGAAAAGAGGATTTATCCTCTTTGACTTTCTTTATAAGTTTTTGGTAGAGTTGATTAATTAATTCTTCTTGTTTTTTAATATCTAAAACCTCTCGGCGAATCCGAGCTTTTTCCTGTCGGATAAATTTTCTGATGCTTCTCGGCATTTTCTTTTTTCCCATGAATAAATTTTAAGAAAACTAGCATCATTATTCCCCTTTAATTACGGCTAAAGGAATTAATCTTGCTACTTTTTTTGATAAACCAGCGTTGTGAACAACTTCGACTACATTATCAATGTCTTTATAAGCCATTGGCGCTTCTTCAGCAATTCCTCTCAATGACCAGCATTTAACGATAATTCCTTTTGATTCTAATCTATTCACCACTTCTTGTCCAGAGACCCGTCTCTCAGCTTCCCTGCGAGACATGGTCCGGCCGGCCCCGTGACAAGTTGAAAACCAAGCGTCTTTGCCCTCTTTTGTTCCCACTAAAACATAAGAGGCGGTACCCATGGATCCGGGAATTAAAACTGGCTGGCCAGGGAAAGCCCGGGTAGCTCCTTTCCGATGTAAAACTACTTCTACCTCTTTTCCATTAACATCGTGTTTTTCAATCTTGGCAATGTTATGAGCCACATCATAAAGAAGATTTAAAGGAGAAGCTTTTTCTCCTAAAACTGCCTTCCAGGCTTTTCTGATAAAATGAGCTATCATCTGACGATTAGCCCAGGCGTAATTGGCGCCACAGGTCATAGCTGAAAAATATCTTTGACCCTCAGAAGAATTAATTGGGCAAGCAGCTAACTCCCGGTCAGGCAATCTTATTTCGTATTTATCCATCGCTCTCATCATCACCCTGATGTAATCTGTGGCAATTTGGTGGCCCAAACCCCGAGAGCCAGTGTGGATCATAATTACTATCTGGTCTTTAAATAAACCGAATGCCTTAGCCACTTCCTCGTCAAATATTTCATCAACTTTTTGAACTTCAAGGAAATGATTCCCGCTACCGAGAGTACCAACTTGGTCCCTTCCTCGATTTTTAGCGTGATCAGAGACAGTGGCAGTATCGGCTTGAGGAAGTTTTCCTTGGGATTCGCAATTTTCTAAATCTTCTTTTTCGCCATAGCCCTGCTCAACCAATCTTTGAGCTCCGCCCTCTAAAACTTTATTGATAGAGGCGATATCTAATTTTAGTTGTCTTCCTTTGCCCAGACCGGAAGGAACTTCTTTTTGGATCTCAGTGGCTAAATTTTCTAAATGAGGTTTAATTTCCTTTTCAGAATATTCTGATTTTAATAACCGCATTCCACAATTGATGTCGTAGCCCACTCCGCCAGGCGAAATCACCCCGTCTTTCATATCCATAGCTGCCACTCCACCGATAGGAAAACCATAACCTTCATGCATATCTGGCATAGCCAAGCTATAATTTATTATTCCTGGTAAAGTAGTAACATTAACTAATTGATAAAGCGACTTATCGCGTAAAGCATCTTCAAGCATCTCTCCTGAAATATAAGCCCGAGCCGGAGCTCGCATATCTTCTCTAAAACTTTTCGGTATTTCCCATAGCCAATCGGTAATTTTTTTGAAATCCGATTTTGAGATCATTGTGTTTTTAATGTTCTCATTTTAACTTAATTTTTCAAAAAAGAAAACAGGCTAAACTCTTTTCTGCTGAATTGAAGTTTAGCCTATTTGTTAAATATATCGCGTCCAGTCAAACCTTCTTCTGTTTCTTCGCTTTCTGCGTCTTCTCTTCTTTTTCTTTAACGAATAACTTGCCAACTCTGTTTCAGGCCACTTCCAGGATGGCGCACCACAACGGTCACAGATAAAATCTGGCTGTTTTATCTTTTCAAAAACTCTATAAAATACCTCGGGTCTCTGCAATATCCCTTCGCCGCATTTTGGGCAAGTATCTCCTTCTTCCATTTCAGAAAAATCACCTCCTTCCTAAGTTTTCAAATGTCGAAAAGAACTACTCCCTCCCAAGTCTTATCTTTTTTTTGATGAACATCTAAATTGTGGAAGGTGGCAGCTTTAATCTCTTCTTCAAACTTATCTATTTTTTGGCCGATTAACTCACCTTCTAATTCATTATCCTTAAACTTTTTAAATTTAAAATCAAGATAGGCCTCTTTATTAACCTGACTTAAATAAAGAACCTCATTTAAAAAATCAACCAAAAGAGCAGGCGAGTCAATTGATTTTATTTTAATTTCTCTTTTTGTCCTTTCCTTACTTTTGATTTCAGGTTTCTGACTTTCTGCCATTGCTAAAAGCATATTTAAAAAAAGCTCTTTTTTATTTCCCCCAAAAGCTCTAATTTTTAGATCTGCTCTATGGGGTAAAATTTCAAATTTTTTCATATCCTTAATTTCTTAAGTTCTTCCTTGACTACTTTTCTATCGTCCCAGGGAATTTTTTTACCACCTTTTACGCATATCCAAGGTTCGCAACCCTTGCCAGTAATTACCACCACATCATTAGGCTCAGCTGTCCTCAAAGACTCTTTGATCGCCCGACGACGGTCTAAAATTATTTCAGCTGCCAATTTTTTATCACCAGTTACTCCAGCTTCTATTTGGGAAACAATTTGAAACTCATCTTCATCATAAGGATCTTCGTTGGTTAAAAAAATTCTGTCACAATATTTTGCAGCAATCTCTCCTAAGACCGGCCTCTTCCATTTATCCCTCCCTCCGCCACAGGAACCAAAAACAGCTATTATCCTTTGAGGCAAAAATATTTTCCTAACTGTCTGGTAAAGTCTCTCCAGAGCGTCAGGAGTAACTGCATAATCGACCAGCACTTTGAAGGGTTCCTTAATTATCAGTTCCATCCGGCCCGGAATTCCTTCAGCTTTTTCCACCGCCTTTTTACAAGTTTCCGAATCAACTCCTTGTGACACTCCAACGCAAATCGCTGCCAGAGCATTATAAACATTAAAGTCACCAATGAGCTTTAATCTAAATTGAGTATTTTTAGCGTTGATATCTCCTTCTTTTAAGCCGTAAGTGTATTTTTTATTGGCTGGGAATCGTAAAAAGCATTCGGCGTTTTTGTCGTCAATATTGATGATATGGACTTCTTTGGTAGTTTGAAAAAGCTTCCCCTTAGCGGCTCGGTAATTTTCAAAGCTGCCATGAGTTTCGATATGTTCTGGAGTTAAATTGGTAAATACAGCAACATTAAAATCAATAAATTTATGACGATACTGTTTAATGCCCTCAGAAGTTACTTCTAAAACCAGGCGTTGGCAACCAGCGTTAACTGCTTGTCTTAAGAACTTCTGGATGCGAAAGCGGCCAGGCATGGTCATTTTTAACTTGTTGGACCAGACCTTCTCACCAATTTTGAAGTTAATTGAAGACAAAGAGGCCACCTTATAGCCAGCCTCCTCTAAAATTTTAGTTGTTAAATGCACTACAGTTGATTTGCCATTAGTCCCGGTCACTCCGATTACTTTCAGTTTTTTTTGAAGGAAAGCCATACAAAACTGCTCCCAAAAAAGCTAGGAAGAAATGATACCAATCAAGCAAAAAGGAAGGGATGATTTTTTTAAGTAAATCCTTTATCATGTCTATATTTTAACCCAATCTTGAATAAAGGAAAAATAT
>ASKX01000003.1 GCA_000398025.1 Candidatus Paceibacter normanii SCGC AAA255-P19
GTTGAATATCAATGGGCTTCAGATGAACGCATCGAATATCAAGATGTGGGTAGGAATAAAAAAGACTTCCTCCGAAGAATTCAAAATGGTTATCATAAAATGCGTCTTGATTATTATGAAGATACCAATGACGCACGGGTTTCTTTTGACCTGCCTAGTAAGGAATGTATTGGAGAATGTGGCAGTCAGTATGGTCCTACCTGGGGCAGCGGTTGCCTTGACATTATTCAAACAGGTTGTAACACGGCCTGCGCTACGGCAGGATACTGTCCCGGTGGAGTCATTAACACGTATGGATGTGGTGCCAGTGCCCATTGGGGGCCTTATGGTACCGATATTCATTGTTGTTGTTGTAATTATGCTTTTGAGCTTTCAACTAGTCCTTCTTCTGGATCGGTTTCTCCTGGTTACTCAATTTCAATCCCCGTCACTTTCAGTCGCCTCTGTTCTAAACTTGGGGAGTGTGATTTTGCAGCCTCGGGCTTGCCTTCGGGAACTTCTGTTTCCTTTACCCCAACGAACTGTAAAGCTGATTGGCCATCGATAACGTCTTGCTCTTCCGAAATGACCATTTCTACTGTTTCTTATACCCCTCTTGGAACATATCCTATCGCTATTACCAATACTCATTATGCGACAGATAAAACTAAACCCACTACTTTTTCTTTAACCGTGGCTCAAAAAGCTGATTTAGTGATTGACGATATTTGGGAAGATGAAGATGATGAAAGCTTATTAAGGTATGCTATTAAAAATCAGGGTAGCGCTATAGCTGATTATAGCTACACTGCTCTTTATGTAGATGGAAATTACATAGATTATGATTACGAAGCTCCTTTAGCGGCAGGCGGTTATCTGGATACTTCTGGCCAATCTTTTGTTTATGATTGGCGAGCTAATTGTACCGAGCCCTCAGATACCATTCGGGTTTGCGCTGATTATTATGGTTCTCGGATAGATGAGAGTGATGAAGACAATAACTGTAGGACTGAAACTTGGATATGTCCCAAGCCCGATTTAATTATCCCTGACTTTTGGAACGATGAAGGGATTATTAAATACACCATTACAAACCAAGGGCCGGAAGATGCCGGTGCTAGCGATACTGCTTTATATATTGAAGGAGTCTATACGGAGTATGACTCAGTGGGTCCTTTACCCATGGACACTTCAACTCAGGGAGATTTTTCTTATGATTGGATTGGATATTGCAACGATACTCAAGCCGATGAAATTATTCTTGATG
The DNA here is from genome assembly GCA_000398025.1 of Candidatus Paceibacter normanii SCGC AAA255-P19. Lineage (GTDB taxonomy): Bacteria > Patescibacteriota > Minisyncoccia > Minisyncoccales > Paceibacteraceae > Paceibacter > Paceibacter normanii. The sequence continues at coordinate 1,247 of ASKX01000003.1, forward strand.
TTTGCGCCGATTATTATGGTCCCAAAGTAGATGAATTGGATGAAGATAATAACTGCAAAAGAGAACCTTGGCCGTGTCCTTCAGAATGTATTCCGCCTCCGATTGGCCCTTGGGAGATTAACCGAGAGTGTATTTTAGATACTACTAATGGCAATTTAATTATCAAAGAAGGGGATACCATTGTGAAAGAGTATGTAGGTACCCACACTCTTACCTTGGACAAAGATATCTTTATTAAAAATAATGGCATTTTAGATTTGAGAGGAAGCAGCAACATCAGCTTTAGTGGTTCTCCGCGTTATATCTATATTGAATCTGGCGGAGAGCTCCGTGAATCTAACACCGCCGGCATCAATAAATAATAGAGCCCATCTATTGGCGGGTCTCTTCATTGTTAGGATATACTGGTTTAGGCAAAAAGTCTTCGGGCATCCTTTCTTCTTTTAAAATTTCTTCTACAATCTGTTTAATGTCCAAGCTATCTTTTGGAGGTGCTTGGGGAACTAAGGCACTCTTAATTTTGAGAGTTGGGTCGCCGATCAATGTTGTAGAATAACAGTGGGTGGCGCGTTGGGAGTTTGCATACCACTCGGGATGGTCAGCAGAGATCATTAAAGTAAAGAAAGCTTTTACCGCTTCACCGAAATTTCCTCCTAATTGAAGTGTTTCGAAGAAAGCTGGAGCCTTTCCTATCCCTCCGCCAGCTGAGGAAGTGCCTATAGCAATCAATCCTTCACCGGTATAAGCAAAGTAACCGGTAATGAAATTACTACAGGTATACCGAGCATTTTCGCAACTGCCAATTATATAAAATTGAGATTGAGGATTGGCAGCTATTAGATCTGAGCCGGTTAAGCTCTCGTCACCCATAGTTACCTCGTAACTACCACTGTGACCTATCCCGCCCAACTTGATAAACTGATAACCATTTTGAATTCTTCGGAGGAAGTCTTTTTTATTCCTACCCACATCTTGATATTCGATGCGTTCATCTGAAGCCCATTGATATTCAACGATGTCCACTTGAAGGTAAATCCAGTCCAATTTTTCAGGGCTAATGCCTTCATGCCCTGAAGGGTGCCATCCGTAGACCAAGGCCCTATTTTTAGTCTCCATTAGTCCAATTCGGTACCGGTGATTTTTATTGAGGTAGTCTTTTATTATAGTTACCTCATTACCAAGCAGGTCCATATTGCTAGTTTTTAATCTGCCCAAGAAAACCTCAGGTTCCCTGTTTCCGGTATGTTGGTCAAAGTAGCCGTTGCCATCGTTGTCTACCCAAATTCCATCAAGATCCGTATAATACAGATCGGTTGGGAAGTAGATATGATAAGGGAACTCATAAGTCCCGGTTTCTATTTCCGTAGTATATGGGTAGATCTCAAACCAGGCTACCGGAAAGTCACCGATTAAAAACACTCCATCAGGATTATGCTTCTTGATAGCCTCTCTAAGTTGATTAGGAGTTTCACAGCTGTAACTAATTATTTGAACAGCATAACCTTCTTTTTCTAGGTCAGTTTGATATTGGTTAATTTCCGGCTGGATTAACTCCGAGATCTTGGAATTCACCACCACCAACATTTCTGGCTTAGCTGGAACCGAAGACATACAATTCGTCATCGTCATCAAAACCAGGAGTGAACTCAACAGAATCCCTATTCTTTTCATTGCTATTTCTCCTCCCTTTTGGGTTTTTATTTTCCTTTCTTTCCCTAACTAATTGTTAGAGAGCCAAATACTGGCCTAATTATCCATCTTTTTCCTGATTTTGTCAAGCTGCTTATCCGGAGGCCTTTTTGTGCTATAATTTAAAAAAACATGGAGGACAAGCCGAACAAAAAAATAACCATTTTAATTCCGGCTTTTAACGAAGAAAAAACTATTGAATTGATTTTAGAAAGAGTTTTGAACCAGGCAAAGAACTGGGATAAAGAAATCATTGTGATTAATGATGGCTCTATCGATAAAACCTTAGAAAAACTTCAGAAATTTTCCAAGGAGATTTCCATTATTAGTTATAAAGAAAATCAAGGGAAGGGAGCGGCTCTTCAAAAGGGTTTAGAAAAAGCCACTGGTGACATCATTGTTATTCAAGATGCTGACTTAGAATACGATCCCAAAGAATATTCAAAACTTTTGGAGCCAATCTTAAAAGGGGAAACAAAAATCGTTTATGGCTCCCGTAACTTATCTCCCAGAATCGGGGGCAATAAAAAATATCATTGGGGCAATCTTCTTTTTACTAAAATTGTTAATTTTCTTTTTGGGACCAAATTGACCGATGTCAACACCGGCTATAAAATTTTTGAGACAAAGACCTTAAAGAAATTAGGAATCAAATCCAAGCGTTTTGAGGCCTGCGAGGAGCTGACTACTAAAGCTTTAAGCCAGAACCTTAAAATTGTAGAAGTGTCTATTTCTTATAGTCCTCGAAGTTTTGCCGAAGGAAAAAAAATAAAATGGTGGAGTCACGGCCCCAAAGCCCTTTGGGTTGTTTTATCTTCATTTTTGCCAACCAAAAAAGGAATTGCTTTTTCTTTGGTTTTCTTGGCCCTGCTCTTTAATGCTGTTTTTCTTTGGTCAGAAGTAGCTCTGCCCACTTTTCATTTAAATGACGAGGTTTATCACCAATTAGCTGCCAAAGAGGCAAGTTTAGCTCTGAAAGAAGGCCTTAATCCAACTGATTTCTGGCTTTCTAAAATTGAACTGGGCTATCCCCTTTTTCACCATTATCAGCATCTCCCCCAAACTATTTTAGCTTCTCTTAACCAGTTTACTTCTCAGTTTTTTCCACTTTCCCGGCTGTTTGATTTCTCTCGTTATCTTCTTTTGGTTCTTTTTCCTCTTTCTATTTTTTGGTCTCTTCGGCGTTTCGGTTTTAACTATTTAACAGCCGGCATTTCTGCCCTGGTAGCTTCTCTTTTATCAACCAATGGTTTGTTTGGTTTTGATTATGGTAGTTATGTTTGGCGGGGCTTTGGGCTTTATCTTCAGCTTTGGGCAATGTTCTTTTTACCCCTAGCCCTAGCTGAGCTTTATCGAGCCATTTGTCAAAAAAAGCCCTTCTTTTTAGCTTTGCTTTTTTCGGCTATTGTTTTGCTCTCCCATTTATTTTATGGTTACCTTCTTCTTTTATCTTCAGTTATTTTTGTTTTTCTCCGACCTCAAAAAGAAGAAATCTTTCTTCGGCTAAAACGCTTAATTTTGTTTTTCTTAATTTTGGCTCTTATTACCTCTTATTTCTTTCTGCCTATTTTCCAAGACATAGAATACACTAACCGTAGCCAGTGGATTCCTTCTTGGAAATACGACTCTTTTGGCTCCCAAGAAGTGCTTAGTGACTTATTCAAAGGAGAACTTTTTGATTACAATAGATTTCCTTCTCTAACCATCCTTTTTTTCCTTAGTTTAATTACGCTGGTAGCCCTTAAATATTATCGAAGAGAAAACTATCGTTTTTTGATAGTTTTCACAATTTTTTGGCTGTTTTTGTTTTTTGGTCGGCCCGCTTGGGGAGCTTTTTTAGACATTTTACCTTTCAGCTATTTCCTCCAATTCCACCGTTTTATTGGTGGTTTCCATCTGGGAGCTATAGTGTTAATTGGAGCGGGCACGGCTTTGCTTTGCCAAAAATTTTGGTCAAAACCTCGTTATCGAATCCTCTCTTTTGTTATTCTTTTTGCTCTTCTTTCTCCGGTTTTTTTAGGCCAAATTAAATTTTATCAAGAAAACGAAGATTGGCGGCTAGAAAACCAAAAAGCTTTCCAGGAAGCTAAAGAAGAACTCTTAGAAATTAAAAAAAACCTTGAAGACTTGCCACCAGGCAGGGTTTATGCCGGCCTTTCTAATTCCTGGGGAAACTCTCCTAATTATCAAATTGGTTTTGTTCCTTTTTATTCTATTTTGCCCCAATGGGGAATAGATACTTTTGGTTATTCCTATCATTCTGAAGCTTTAACTGCTGATGTCCGGCTCCATTTTAATGATTCTCGCTTGGCTGAGTATAATCTTTTTAACATTCGTTACGTCCTCCTCCATAAAACCTGGCAAAGCCCTTATTACTATTCGAAAATAAAAGAATTTGAAAATTATATTCTTTATCAAGTTCCTACTACTGGCTATTTTGATTTGGTAGAAGCTCCGGCTGTGTTTTATGGCAGCTCTCAAGATTTCTATCACCCTAATTCTCAGTGGCTTTTCAGTTCTTTGCCTGAGCTAAAACAACACCCAATTTTGGAAATCGGCCCAGAGCCCCAAAAAACGTTTGGTCTTCCAGTCTTTTCTTTTCCAAAAGTGGACGAAAAGATTCTTTCTGCAATATCTCAAGCTCCAATAGAAAAAGGAAGAATACTCGGAGAAAAATTGGAAATGAATAAATACTGGGCTCAATTTGAAGTAGATAAAGATTGCTATTTAATGTTGAAAACAAATTACCATCCGGGCTGGCAGGTCTATTTAGATTACGAAAAAGCGGATTCGGTGATGCTAGCCCCCGGGTTTATTGGAGTTAAAGTTGAACCAGGAGTTCATCAAGCCCTCTTTCTATACAACCCTCCTGGCTTTAGAGTTCCTTTACTGATCTTTGGAATTTTCCTTCTTTTGGCAGTGTTCTTTATTCCTAAAAAGTTTTTTCCAAATGGATATTAAAATTTCTAATCGAACTACAAATTTTTTGGCTGTTTTTCTTTTACTTTCGATGTTTTTTCTGAGCACCTTTAGCTTAAAAGATGACTCAGCCACTTTTGATGAAGCAGCTTACATTCCGGCCGGTTACTCTTATTTAACTCAAAAAGATTACCGGCTTAATCCTGAACATCCTCCTTTAATTAAAGAATTAGCAGTAATCCCCCTTTTGTTTTTAGATCTCAATTTTCCCAAAAACTCCCCTGCCTGGGAAAGTGCTAACCAGTGGCAATTTGGCCAGGAATTTTTATATTATTCTGGAAATAACCTTGATAAAATATTGTTCCGGGCAAGACTCTCCATAGTTTTTCTTTCAATCTTTTTAGGTTGGTTTCTTTTTCATTGGGCCAGAAAATTAGGAGGCAACAAAACAGCCCTTTTGGTTTTAACTCTTTTTTCTTTCTCGCCTACTTTTCTGGCTCACGGCCGTTTGGTAACCACTGACCTGGCTGCCACTTTAGGAGTAGTTTTAGCTGTTTATTTTTGGCTGAAGTTCTTAGAAAATCCTTCAAGGAAGAATATAATTTTCGCCGGTCTAATTTTAGGCTTAGCCTTACTTTTTAAGTTTTCTTTGCTAATTTTAGTTCCCTTTTTGGGGTTAATTACTTTAATTTATGTTTTGTTGAAAACAAAAAAAATTAACCAAATTTTAAAATACGTTAGCCAAGCAATTTTGGCTGGAATAATTTCAATGTTAGTAATCTGGTTGATTTATCAATTCCAGATAACTTCTTATTTCTCCGGGGCTTTAATGGCAATAAAAAGAGCCACCTTGCCTTCCTGGTGGCCCACTTATCTTTTAGGCCAGATCTCTTCTTTCGGTTTCTGGTATTATTTTCCCGTCACCTATTTTTTGAAAATCCCTTTAGCTTTTCATATTTTAACTTTAATCGCTCTGTTTGGAGCGTTCTGGAAGACAAAGAAACGATCTTTTTCAAAGCTAGGAGAAAAAATTCAAGGTTGGATTGCAGAACATTTTACAGAATTCACAATGATTGCTTTTTTAATAGTTTACTGGTTAGTTGCCGTAAATAGTCGACTTAACATTGGAGTAAGGCATCTCCTTCCCACTTTCCCTTTTATTTATATTTTAGTCTCGCTGGGAATTAAAAATTGGCTAAAGAATGTTAGGCTGCCCTTTAAAAAAATAGCCGTCTGTTCGATTTCAGTTCTTTTAGTTTGGTATGCCCTTTCTTCTTTGATAGCCTACCCTTATTATTTGTCTTATTTTAATGAAATTGCTGGTGGTTCTGAAAATGGCTACAAATATGTTGTTGATTCTAATTGCGATTGGGGTCAAGACTTAAAGAGACTAGCTAGATGGGTAGATGAACAAGGAATTGAGAAAATTTACGTCGATTATTTTGGCGGAGGAAACGTAGAATATTATTTAGGGGAGAAAGCTGTTCTTTGGTATGGTTCCTCTTGGTGGAGCTGGTCTGGCTGGCAAACTTTGGAAAAGTTTCCTCGAGGAAATTATTTTGCTGTTTCAGCTACTTTTCTCCAAGGCGGTCGAGGAGAACCAGCTCCGGGTTTTAATTGGTCAGCTGGCGAATACAGCTGGCTTAATAGCTACCAGCCTCTTGTTCAGATTGGCAACTCCATCTTTGTTTACTACGTTTATTGAATAAAGTAAAATGAAATAATCATTATAATTAAAAGGTCGTTTTTGAACTTTTTATTTTCTAAAAAAATGAACCAAAAAACCATTTATATCATTCTAGGAATAGTGATAATTTTGGTGGTCGCTTTAGTTTTCATTATTGGAAAAGGAGAAAAAGCAGTCAAAGCCCCAGGAGCTACTTCCGGAGAGCTTTCTGGCCAAGAGAGCGAGGAAGTGGAAGAGATTGTTAACGAAGCAGTTAAAAAACAAGATACTTTTATTTGTCAGCAGCTGATAAAGGAAGAAGACAAGAAAACTTGCCAGGAAAAGGTGATTAAAACCAAAGCTCTTAGCCAAAAAGATTTTAGTATCTGTGAGCAAATTGAAACTGAACAAGGGAGGGCTCACTGTCGAGACAGCATCATTATGACTCAAGTTGTTGAAACCCAAGATGCTAGTCTTTGCGACCAGATGAGTAATTCCCATACGGTCAAACAGTGCCAAGATTACATAGTTTCACTTAAATAAAAACACTTTTTAAAAAATAATTAATAAATTAAATTAGGGGCTGGAGCTTAATTCAATTTTAAGCTCTACTTGCTAATTTAATTATAAAAAAAATGGCTCAAAAAATTTTAAAATTTTCTTTATCAGTTTTTTTGATTTTAGGGATGACTTTGAACAGTCAGATAGTTCTAGCTTGGACCGGTCCCCCCGGTCCCCCGCCCAGTCCTTGTCCGGCTGACTGGCCCGGCTGTTCTCCTCCTCTTAATGTTAGCTCGGCTGACCAAACCAAAGAAGGAGCTTTAACCGTTAAATCCTTTATTTACGGTGATGATATTCGGTTAGGATATTGGTCAGAGTCGGGCGAGGTAACGGTAGCTGGTGATATTGAAATTCATGACGACTCAGAAAACCAAACTTTTCTCTTAGATGGTGATACTGGTAGATTGACCATTGGCGAATCAATCATCCTTACCCCTCGTTCTTCGCCTCCGATTGCTACCTGTTCAGCTAGCATTAAGGGTATGGTTTATTTTGATAGCGATGATGACCAACCCTATTATTGTAACGGTTCCGACTGGGTAAACTCCAAAGGTCCCACCGGTCCCACCGGCCCGACTGGTCCTGCCGGTCCAACCGGAGAGGGTAGCGTGGTCCCAGGTCCCACTGGCCCGACTGGTGCTCCCGGTCCTCCCGGAGGATTAGGTCCTACTGGGTTAACCGGCGCCACTGGCTCCACTGGCCCGACCGGCCTCACTGGCCCGACCGGTCCTACTGGCCCAACTGGCGCTGACAGTACAGTGCCAGGCCCAACTGGTCCTACCGGTCCTACTGGCTCAACTGGCCCGACTGGCCCAAAAGGGGCTACTGGGAATACAGGAGCTATTGGGGCTACAGGAGTAACCGGACCTACCGGCCCAACTGGTGCTGACAGCGTAGTGCCTGGTCCCACTGGCCCAACTGGATCTACCGGCCCTACTGGGCCAACTGGCGCAGACAGTACTGCCCCTGGACCTACCGGGTCAACTGGTCCAACTGGGCCAACTGGCCCTACCGGCGCTGATAGTATAGTACCAGGGCCTACCGGACCGACTGGTCCAACTGGTCCCACTGGCTCTTCTGGTCCTACTGGCTCTACCGGCCCAACTGGACCAGTTAATCCCGACGATTACGGTCGCTATAACGTGTCCGCTACTCTTTATGAAGGCACTTCTACTCTTTCTTCCATATATCAAGAAGACATAGGTTCAGACTGCGAAAGCGATAATTATGTTTACGGTGTTTTTAATTCTGGTACTTTGAAGTGCCGGGCTGATCAAGGTATTACTTCTGAATCAGATCCCCAAGTAGGCACTCTTACTAGTGGAAAATGGTGTACCACCAATGGCAGTACAGTTAATTGCACCAGTGATGCCCCCAGCGGTGGAGGATATGATAGCTGTTCAGATATTGAGACAGATTGTAATTATGTTAATGAAAGTGGAGACGATATGAGTGGAGATCTCAAATTTACCCACTCTGATGCTGATATAAAAGCCCCTTCTTCTACTCTTTGGCTTCAGTATGGCACCGGGCAAAAAACTCACATTGATGGCGGGCTGGAAGTTGATGAATATCTTGAGATCCCTACTATGTCCTCTCGATCAGGCGTAGATGAGTCTGCCTATGTTCACGGTGATCACGGTACTTATAATTTAGGCGTTACTTGTAGCTCTAGCAATCGGGGGAGGATTGGACTTAGCTACAATAATGATAAAAGCACTCACTCTCTCTGTTTTTGCGGAAAATACGAAGGTAGTTACGAATGGATGTGTTTGGTTTGGTAAATTTAAAGGTTGATTAAATTAAAATAAATTGAAGAAAAAACATGATTGAAGAAAAAAGTCAAAAATTCCTCAGAATCCAAAATTTAGTATTAATTATTGGGATAGCTATTTTTATTGGCGGGATTTTAGTAATATTTAACGGTTTAGATGAAAGAATAAAGAGTTTAGAAGAGACGGTGAATCAGTTTACCTTAGAAGAAGGAAAGATCGTTCCCATAGAAGGAATTTCCGGCACAGGAGAAGAAATTAAGAAAGAAGAAGAGGAAGAGACCCTCAAGACCTGGAACGAAGTAGCAACATTTAACGGGGTAGAGAGTCAAAAAACAGATTCTTTTTCCGTCCCTACTGAAGAATGGAAAATGAAATGGGAGTTAGAAAGATATCCTCAGAAAATTGGCCAATTTGCAGTAAAAATTCTCCAAGAAAAGGACAACGCTCTACTTGACTCACTTTCCCGAAGTATTTTGCCAGGAGAAGGTATTTATTCTGAATCGTTTTTCTATTATCAGGGAGAGGAAAAATTCTATTTTGACGTGACAGCAAATGATTTAAATAACTGGAAGATAAAAGTATACGAATTAGAGGAAAAATAAAATACTCTGCTCTGGCAGAGTATCATTTGAAGGTCAGTTGAATGTCTTGCAGTTCCCATTCTACTGATATCGAATTAATATCGAGTGCTCTTTCAAAACCATTGGCCGCATCGACTCTCAGAGTGAACTCAACTTTACTTTCTTCCTCTCCCTCGGACTTTTTAAGCTCTCTACTAGGATTAGACAGGTATTGTTCTGCCTCAGGCAAAACCCATTTCTTAATCACTTGGCCATCTTTTTTCAATGTAATCAATGGAGTATAGGTAAAGCGAAGAGGTTGCTCAGTAAGGTTTTCTATAAAGCCAGGGATGGTCAGCACTCCTCGAATTTCTGGTTCACCAGGTCCGCCAGCTGAAACAACTCTGACGCCAAAGAGATACTTAGCCCGGATTTTCCCTTCAAACTCAGTTGGAACTTTGGCCAGATGGTAGTAATCTTGGTAACATTCGGGACCGGGGATCTCTCCTTTATACATTACTTCCTTCACCTGGGTTCTTGGGTCAGCTGGCATTTCATTGGGAAACAATATGTGTTCCGCTAAATCCTCTTTGGTGTAAAGAGAAACTGGCCTTTCCTGATCCAGGCCAAGAAGTTGTTCCACTCTGGTCACTCGCCACTCCAGTTGGGTTACTCTGTCAGTCAGAAGAGTTATTGCTTCCCAAGGATCGCTTATGGCAGCTGCCGCTCCGGTGGGAAAAGTAAATATAGCCACCAGAAAATAAACAACAAAGACAGTCACAGCGGTTATGCCGATATTCTTTATAGCTTTCACGGCTCACCCCCTATTTAGTTGTTTGGTGCTTGAATACTGTTCCAATTATCAAATAAAATATAATTTTTGTCAAGTGATGAAAAAATATTTAATTTTAACCCTTTTTGTCTTAATATTTTTAACTATTTCTCCTGAAACCGTTCAGGGAGTTTGGATTTCTGGCGGGTGCTATAGCGCAGAAACTAATTGTGAGAGCAATTGCTATACTAACTGCACCACTCAAGGTTATGCGGCCGGTTATTGTTACGAGGGCTATCCTCAATGCGGCCCAGTTACGGAAAAAAGAACTTGCTGGTGCTGGAAAGAAACGGTAGCTGATTGCGCTACTGCCTGTTCTGGATACGATAGTTATTATTGTTACCCCTCTTCCAATTGGTGTGGTCAGTTCCCAACTTGTAGTGATTCTACCTTATGGTCAGGCTGTGCTTACCAAGGAAGTAAAACTGAATGCCCGGGCGCTTCCCCTTATTGCTATTGTCTTAATTATGCTTACTCAATGACCTGTGCCGCCGCAGGAGAAACCGTTACCATTAATATTCTAGAAGATGCTGAAGTTCGAGCCGCTTCACCAAACAGTGTTTACAATCGAACCTACCTTTTAGCTTACGGTAACGCTACTAACGTCTGGCGGCACTTTATAAAGTATGACCTTTCTTCTATTCCGGCCGGAGCAACTATTACTTCAGCAGTTCATTATGCCCACGTCGGCAGTGTTTACAGCGCAGTAGATGGAGAGTCAAATACTGATTATCATAAAATAGCCGATGATTCTTGGTCAGAAACAACTCTTACCTGGAGCAATCAACCTGCCTACGGAGTTCTTATAGATTCAGCCCTTCCTACGGCATCCGGAGAATGGGCGAGCTGGGATATAACTGGTTATGCCCAAGAAGAATTTGGAGGCGATAAGGTTCTGAGTGTGTTGGGCAAAGCCAGATCTGAAGCTTGTTCAGGGGCTTGTGGCTATTGGTATCGCTCTTCTGAAAGCTCACCTCCACCCTATCTTGAAGTTACCTATACTTCTGGTGCTGCTCCTTCTCCTTGCGGTGGCACAGCTAGCTATGTGACGCCCTTGAGCGCTACGGCAAGTTCAGAATATAGTTCATCATTCTCTGCCTCAAAAGCCATCGATGGCAATACTGGTTCAGGTTGGTATTCTCAATACAATGCTCCACCCCGCTGGATATACTTTGACTTAGGTAGCGAAAAGTGTATTAGTGGAATAAAGGGAATATTTTATACCTACGGTTATCCAATAATTATGGATATCCAAATTTCAAATGACACTATCTCTTGGACAACAGTGGTTTCGAGTTGGAGCGTGACAGATACTTCATACCAATGGAAAGAAGAACTCTTTACCGAAGCCCACGCTCGTTACCTTAGATTAAATGAAACGGCCTTTCAATATTACGGAAATTGTTGTGAAATGCAAATTAAAACCCGAAATTACACTCCATAGTTAAATGAAAAATTTTTACGCCCCCATTATTTTAATAGCTAGTTTACTTATTGTTACTTTTTTGGGCATTTCCGGCTTTTTAGAAATCAAAGAAGCCCAAACCGGAGCTAGCGATAACGCTCAAGGTTGGGCCTGGTCAGACAATATTGGCTGGATTTCCTTTAACAACCTGACTGACGGCTCGAGCTACAATTACGGAGTAAACATTTCGGATACAGGAATTTTTTCTGGTTATGCCTGGTCAGATAATATTGGCTGGATTAGCTTTAATCGGGTAGATACTGGAGCGCCGCCTGAAGCCCCAGATTATGGTACTCATTTAGCTGAGACAAGTTTAGATACCGGTCAGGTTTCCGGCTGGGCCAGAGCTTTAAGTTGTGGTGATGGCTGGGATGGCTGGATAAAGCTAAGAGATGCCGGTGATGGTTACGGAGTTTATATTGATAACGACCCAGCCAGTGCCACTTATCAACAATTCTTTGACTGGGCTTGGGGCTCAAATGTGGTGGGTTGGATTAACTTTGATCAAGTAACTACTTCTTTTGAATTCATTGCTGTTCCCAGCCTGACCAATCTTGATAGCTCCTTTGTTGAACCTTGCGCCCAATCTAGAGTCCCCATTCTTTCTTGGGATACTGACGCTGAGATACCATACGATTATCAGCTTCAAATAGATAACAATAGCGACTTTAGTTCGCCCATTATCAGCGACCAAGAACTTTCTACTGATAGCACTTTCTGGGGGCCTGAGGGTTGTTATTATTGCTGCCAAGTGTCACCTTACGATAATATAGCTTGGGGCGGCAGCACTTACTATTGGCAGGTAAAAGCCAGGAATGCTGACGGCAATTGGTCTGGTTGGGCAACCTCTAGTTTTGAAACTAAAGAGCATTGCTATCCTTATCCTGAATTCCTTTGCAATGACTTGGATTGTTCCACCGTCAAGCCCACGGAAGAGGAAGCGATTACTTTAAGTGATGACTCTACCGTCTATGGGGGAGCAACTATTACCAATTGCGCTTGGGTCTTACCCTCTGGTTCCACACCAATAAGCGGAGACCCAGCCCACGATTGCCAAATTACAGTTAAATTCGCTCAGGGAGCAAACCAGGAAATAATTTTAACCGTTACTGACTCCAGTGGTTATTCTTGTTCTGGCAGCCAAGAAATTGACGTTCGCCTGCCTCTGCCAGAATGGGAAGAAGTAACTCCCTTTTGACAATTTTTGGAAAATTTGTTAGAATTCAACCATAGGAAATTAACTTTGAATTTTTGGAAACCTCAAGCATTATTCAAAAAACCAATGCAAGATAGCCAATCATTCAACTTGAAAAATGAACCAAATTATCCTTTTAGCACTGGGCGTTTTTGCCTTAGCTATTGGCTCTGTTTTAGGTTATTACGCCCGCCAATCAATTGCCAAAAGAAACTGGAAGACCATCGAAGCCAAGCTTCAAAAAAGAATAACTCGAGCCAAAGATGACTCAGAGCAAATTCTAATTGAAGCCAAGGAAAAAGCCAACAATTTAGTTGATGAGGCCAAACAAAAAGAAGACCAAAGAAGAACTGCTCTCTTAAAGACTGAACAACTTTTACTGAAAAGAGAAAATGTTTTAGACCAGAGAGCATCTGGCTTCGAACAAAAACAAAAAGAATTTCAAGACAAGGTAGAAAAACTGAAAGCAGTTAAAGAAAGCTTAGAAAGCTTAAAGGCCGAAGCCCTTGAGAATTTAGAAAGGGTTTCTGGGCTTCCTCGCGACAGGGCCAGAGCTGAACTTTTAGAAAATTTGGAGAAAGAATACCAAAAAGAGATTTTGGAAAAACTAAGAAAATTAGAAATGGAAGGGCAAGAAAAGTTTGAAAGGAAGGCCAAAGAAATTCTTTCTACAGTTGTTCAAAAGTTTGCCTTGTCTCAAGTTCAAGAAATTACTACCACCACTGTTTCTTTACCCAACGAAGACATTAAAGGAAGAATTATCGGAAAAGAAGGAAGAAACATTAGGGCCTTAGAAAGCTTAACTGGAGTAGAGTTAGTAGTAGATGATACTCCGGAGGCAGTAGTTATTTCGGGATTTGACCCTATTCGAAGACAAGTAGCCAAGTCCGCCCTGGAAAAATTAATCCAAGATGGTAGAATTCAACCCGCCCGAATTGAAGAAAAAGTTGAAGAAGCTCAAAGAGAAATAGTTGCTCAAATCAAAGAAGCCGGTGAGGCAGCAGTTTATGATGTAGGCCTGGTGACTCTAGACCCCAAATTAATCCAATTGCTGGGCCGGTTAAGATTTAGGACCAGCTACGGCCAGAACGTTTTGCTTCACTCAATTGAAGTTGCTCACTTAGCTTCAGCTTTAGCTAATGAAATCGGAGCCAACTCTTTTGTTTGTAAAAAAGCTGGGCTTTTGCACGATATTGGTAAAGCAGTAGACCAGCAGGTAGAGGGTTCTCACACCGATATTGGAATTCGCATTTTAGAAAAATTTGGAGCTGAGCCCGAAGTGATTACGGCTATGAAGTCCCATCACGAAGAGTATCCTTACGAAACCTTGGAATCGGTATTAGTTCAAGCAGCTGACCAAATTTCTGGTGCCCGACCAGGAGCTAGAAAAGATACTTTAGAGAATTATCTAAAGAGGTTGGGAGACTTAGAGGGACTTGCCCTTAGCTTTTCAGGAGTAGAAAAGGCCTGGGCCCTGCAAGCTGGCAGAGAGATAAGAGTTTTTGTTAAGCCAGAAGAGATTGATGATCTGCAGGCCAGAAAACTAGCCAAGGAAGTAGCTAACAGAATTCAAGAAGAGTTGAAATATCCTGGCGAAATAAAAGTTAATGTCATTAGAGAAAGCCGAGTGATTGAATATGCCAAATAATGGAAATTAAAACAGTAAAAACTAGGCCGTTTATCCCTCCACGGGACGATCTGCTCTCCTTAATTAAGGAGAGCTTTTCGGATTTGAAATTGAAAGAAAAATCAATTTTTGTGATTGCCTCCAAAATAGTTTCTATTGGACAAGGAAGATGTATTAGAGCAGATAGAATAAAAGACAAAGACGAGCTTATCAGAAGAGAAGCTGATTTTTATCTAGAAAGAGAAAAAGTGCCTCACGGCTATGTCATGCTGACTATCAAAGAAAATCTTCTAATTCCTACTGCCGGGATAGATGAAAGTAATGCTAATGGTTATTTTATTCTCTGGCCAGAAAAACCGAACCTAGCAGCCAAAGAAATCCGCCAGTTTTTAAGAGAAAATTATCATTTGAAAAAACTAGGGGTGATTATTGCTGATAGCCACTGCACGCCTTTAAGATGGGGCACCACTGGCATTGCCATTGCCTATTACGGCTTTTACCCTCTTAAAGATTACCGTGGAGCCAAAGATATTTTTGGTAGGATAATGAAAATCACTCAGTCCAATAAGGTAGATGGCTTGGCAGCCGCTGCCGTCAGCTGCATGGGAGAAGGAGATGAAATGACCCCCCTGGCCATTATTGAAGATATTGATTTCGTTGATTTTAAGGAATTCGATTCAACCAAATCTGATCCTTTGAAGATAGACAGGCACGAAGACATTTATTCTCCTTTGATAGATAGCATTAAATGGAAAAAAGGGAGCGGATAACGGGATTTGAACCCGTGCTTAAACCTTGGAAGGGTTTCGTGCTGCCACTACACCATATCCGCAAAGTCGGGGTACCCAGATTCGAACTGGGACTAAATCCTCCCAAAGGACTCGTGCTAACCGTTACACTATACCCCGTGAGCCTTATTTTAGTAAAATTTCCTCTTCTGGTCAACTTTTCAATGTGGTATACTTAGTTAATGAAACTTAGAGAAATTCTGTCTCAGTTCAACATTTTTGCTCAGTGTAAAAAATACGGGCTTTCTCTTTGGCAGTGTCCCCAATTCCTCTTTTTCGTTATGGGGATAATAATTGTCGCCTCAACTCTCGCCGCTTACCTTATTGGTAGCCGTTATGTTGAAGATCCCCAAATAGTTGCTTTAATGGTAATTGTCGTCACAGCCATTCTATTTATTATTGCCGTAATTATTACCCGTAGCTTTGAAAGATTAGCTGAGGCCAATCGCCTAAAATCAGAATTTGTCAGTGTGGTTTCTCATCAACTTCGCTCCCCCCTTTCTAATTTAAGGTGGGCGCTGGAGCTAATAATGTCAGGGAGATTAGGAAAAATCGAAGAAAAACAATTAGAATACTTTAAAATCCTCAAAGAAAACAGCAACCGAATGAGAGAGCTGGTTTCTGATTTATTAACCGTTTCCCGAATTGAAACCGCTAAGCTCCCCCTTGAAAAAGAAGAGTGTCAGCTGGAGGAAATAACCCAAAACATAATCAAGGAGTTTGAGCCTTTCGCTGAGGCTTCTAATGTTGAAATAATATTAAAACCTCAAAAAAAATTACCAAAAGTTTCAATTGATACCTCCCAGATTAAATTGGTAATTGAAAACCTTTTGGATAACGCCATCCGTTATATTAAAGAAACCGGAAGAGTTGAAATAAAATTAGAAAAACAAGACAGAAGCTTATATTTTGAAATTAAAGACAGCGGCGTGGGAATTCCTAGGGGGGATCAAAGATATATATTTCAAAAATTCTTTCGTTCAGAAAACATTATGAGATATCAAACTCAAGGTTCGGGCCTCGGTCTCTACATTACCCGGGCCATTATCGAAAAATTAGGAGGTAAAATAGGCTTTAAGAGCCAAGAAGGCATTGGGTCGACCTTCTGGTTTACTCTACCCATTAAAAAGCAAGATGAATTGAAAATTCATCGCAGCTCGAAATGAATCTTTGATTCATTGAGCTTTAAACACATGAACAAAAAAATCTTATTTATAGAGGATGAGTCAGCCCTGCAAAAAACTTTTGGTGAGGTTTTAAGCCAAGAAGGTTACGAAATGATTTCAGCTTTGGATGGAGAGATTGGGTTAAGGTTGGCTAAAGAAAAGAAGCCGGATTTGATTTTACTCGATTTGATTTTGCCGAAAGTTAATGGCTTCGATGTTTTAAAGCAATTAAAAGAGGATAAAGAAACAAAAAGCATTCCAGTGGTTGTTTTAACTAATTTAGAGGGAATGAGAGATATAAATAAAGTAATTGAGCTGGGGGCCACTACTTATTTGGTTAAAGCTAATTATTCGCTGGGAGAAGTGGTAGAAAAAATCAAAAAAACCTTAGGCCAATAAAATGCGAGTTGAGCCGCAACAATTAAAAGCCTTTTTATTGGATGCCGGGCTGATAACTAAAAAGCAGTTTGATTCAGCCCTGAAGAAGGCTGAAAAGACCGGCCAGAAAGTCGGTGATATTTTGGTTTCTGAAGGCTTAATCTCTGAAGAGGAGTTGATTAAGTTAGAGGCCTATATTTTAGGCATCCCCTTTGTTAATTTAGAAAAAGAGAAAATTGACTCGGAAGTTTTAAAAATAGTTCCAGAGCCCATTGCTCGTTCCCATAACATCGTCGCTTTTAGGAAAAAAGGAAATGAGTTAGAGGTAGCTATGCTTGACCCCGAAGATCTAAGAACGATTGAATTTATTAAAAAAACTGCCAACTTGAAAATTCTACCTCGTTTAACCACCCCCAGCAGTATAAAATATGTTTTGAGACAATATCAAAAAACTTTAGAGACTGAATTTGGAGAGATTATCAAAAAAGAATCCAAAGGCATTAAAATTATTAAAGAAAAAAAAGAAGGGGGAAGGACTGACAAAGAAAGAGAAGATTTGAGAAAGGCGGCTAGCGAGCTACCGGTAATCAGAATTGTTGATACTCTCTTAAAACACGCCATTTTGCAAAGATCTTCTGATATTCACATTGAACCCACCGAAAAAGAAGTGGTTGTCAGATATCGTATCGATGGAATTCTGCGAGATGCCATGACCCTTCCCAAGCAAGCTGCCTCGGGAATAGTGGCCAGGATAAAAGTCCTTTCTGATCTAAAACTAGATGAGCATCGTTTACCCCAAGACGGCCGATTCAAGGTGGAAACCGAAGACTATCGCTACTCGGTTCGAGTTTCTATTCTGCCAGTTTTTTATGGAGAAAAAATTGTTATGCGGCTTTTATCGGAAAAAACCAAAGCTTACACTTTAGAAGGCTTGGGACTGAGAGAAGAGTCCTTGGAAGCTGTCCAAGAAAACTTAAGAAAGCCAGTAGGTATGCTTTTAGTAACTGGTCCGACTGGCTGCGGTAAAACTACCACTCTTTATTCTATGATGGAGATCTTAAATACCCCGGCCGTCAATATTTCTACTGTTGAAGATCCCGTTGAATATCAAATGCCCAGAATTAACCAAACTCAAGTTAACTCTAAGATTGGTTTAACTTTTGCTTCCGGGCTCCGCTCTCTGGTCCGGCAAGACCCCGATATTATTATGGTGGGAGAAATCAGGGACACAGAAACTGCCAGTTTAGCCATTAACGCTGCCCTGACCGGTCACTTGGTTTTATCTACTTTGCACACTACCAACGCGGCCGGGGCCATCCCTCGCTTAATCGATATGAAAGCTGAGCCATTTTTAATTTCTTCCACCTTAAATCTTATTTTAGCCCAGAGACTAGTTAGACGGCTTTGTCAGAATAAGGAAAAATATAACTTAACCGACTCAGAAATAAAAAATTTAAAAAAGTATTGCGATATCGAGCGGATTCTAGAAATTCTAAAAGAAGAAAAATTAGCTAAAGCAAGCCAAGGTTTTAAAAATATCACTTTTTACCGTCCCAAGCCCACCAAAGAGTGTCCCGAGGGCTATAAGGGAAGGATTGGTATTTACGAAGTATTACCGGTTACCGAAACCATTAAAGAATTAATTGTTAAAAAATCCACCGCTGACCAAATTCAGCAGCAATCGCAAAAAGAAGGCATGCGGACAATGATTGAAGACGGTTTTATCAAAGCCGCTCAAGGGGTAACCAGCATTGAAGAAGTCCTCCGGGTTATCATAGAATAGATGCCTACTTATTCTTATATTGCTAAAACCCTAAAAGGAGAAGAAAAGACCGGAACTTTGGAAGCCGAAGATAAGTATCAGTTAGCCAGAACCCTAAAACAACAGGGTTTAATTTTAATTAAGGCAGAAACAGAAGAGGAGGGGCCAAAAAGGAGAAAATTAGCTATTGCTATTCCTTTTTTTGGCGGAGTTTCTTTGACAGAAAAAATGTTCTTTACCAGGAATCTTCAGGTAATGGTAGCTGCGGGGCTTCCCTTGCCCAAGGCCTTGGAAACCTTATCTTCCCAAGTAAAAAGTAAAAAGCTTAAGGAAGCTTTGCTAGATATTAGAGAAAGAATTATTAAAGGTCATAATTTTTCAGAATCTTTAACCAAGTGGCCAGGTATCTTTTCTGAACTTTTCCAAAATATGATTAAGGTAGGCGAAGAAGCAGGAACTTTAGAAGAGTCCTTAAGGGTTTTATCTCAGCAAATAGAAAGAGAGCATAGTTTAAAGTCGCAGATAAAGGGAGCAATGATTTATCCGGCTGTAATTATTTGCGCCATGATTGGTATTGGTATTTTGATGCTGATTATGGTCGTGCCTCAATTAGCTGAAACCTTTGAAGAGTTGAGCATCGAACTTCCCATAACCACCAAAATTGTCATCGGTTTCGCCACTTTTTTAGTTGAGAAATGGTATTTGTTAATTCTAATTTTGGCCTTTCTCATTTTTCTTTTATGGCAAGCAATGAAAATTGAAAAGGGAAAGAAAATAACGGACAAGCTATTATTAAAAATTCCAATCATTTCTTCTATTATTAAAAAAACTAATTTAGCTTACACTGCCAGAACCCTCAGTTCTTTAATTTCCGCTGGCGTGCCAATCGTTAAATCGTTGGAAATTACTTCGGGAACTTTAGGAAATATTTATTATAAAGCAGCTATTACCGAGGCGGCTGAGAGAGTCAGGAAAGGAGAAAAGTTGTCCGAGATTTTAAAGCCTTACCGTGACATTTATTCTCCAACTTTTATCCAAATGGTGGCGGTTGGTGAAGAAACTGGAGAAACTTCAACTATTCTAGCTAAGTTGGCTGATTTCTTTGAAGAAGAAGTAGGCCGGACCACCAAAAACCTAGCTTCGGTTATTGAGCCGGTTTTAATGATTATTATTGGAGCAGCCATTGGATTTTTTGCCGTTTCAATGATTCAGCCGATGTACTCTATGCTGGGAGCCATATGAGGAAATCAAACGGTTTTACTTTTATTGATGCAATGGTAGGCACATCACTTGTGCTTATTGTTTTTTTAGGTATTTTCGGTGTTTATCAATTAGGTTTAAAAGTAGTGAGTCAGTCCAAGGCCAGAATAACTGCTACCGCTCTAGCTAATCAAAAAATAGAACTGGCTCATAATTTACCTTATGATGACGTGGGAACAGTTGGCGGCATTCCCTCAGGCACCATCCTAGAAACTGAAGATGTCACCAGAAACAATATTGATTACACTGTTAAAACCACTGTTGTTTATATTGATGATCCTTTTGATGGCGTAGTACCCAACGATACCCTGCCGGCTGACTATAAAAGAATAAAAGTTAAAACCTCTTGGTCTGGTAGGTTTGAAGGAGAAGTCAACTTGGTAACTGATATTGTTCCCAAAGGAATAGAATCTGAGGCTGGCGGAGGGACTCTTTTGGTTTCAGTTTTTAATGCTGAAGGTCTGGGCGTCCCTCAAGCAGATCTTCACCTAGTTAATGAAGAAGTGACCCCTCCTATTGATGCTTGGTATCAAACCGATAATTTTGGCGATCTAGTTTTGCCGGGTGCTCCGGTTTCTGTTGAGGGCTATCAAATTACGGCCAGCAGAACCAGTTATAGCACTGCCCGAACTTATGGGTCCGAAGAAGTGGTTAATCCTTCAAAGCCCCATGCCTCAGTCTATGAAGGCGACTTGACGGAAATTAGTTTTTCCATAGATAAAGTAAGCAATTTATCAATTGATACTGTTTCGCCGGTGGGAGTGGCTAGCTTTTTTGATTCTTTTTTGGACGAAACAAAAATTGCTGAAAAATCCCATATAGTGGTAGCTTCAGGTCAGGTAGAGTTAGAACCAAGTCATTATTCCAACATAATTCTGCCGGTAGCGGGAAGAGTAAAAGTAGAATTTGTCAGCGAGGATGCTAGTCAGGATAATTCTTTCGGTCTTTACTTACCCCATGAAGAAGAGATTTTTCCTTATGCTGATTCTGAGCATTTAAATCCCGGTGATTCTTATGATTTGGGTCTTTTTACTGAAGGGACAGAAATAGGTTTTTTTCTAGCCACTCAACCTGAATATCAAGGACCAAGGTGGTACACTGATTCCAGTTTGAATTCCGATGGTTACGATCACGTTAGAATAACCCAACCTGGTTCTTCTTCTTGGAAGCTGGAATGGGAAGATACTGAAGGGGGTGGCGATGAAGATTTTGATGATCTGATAGCACTGATGACTCTAACGGCTGAAGGTTATTTTAGTTCTGGCTATTTAATTTCTACTACGGTTATTCCTGAAGAATTAACTGGTTGGGAAAAACTTTATTTTACTGATGAGGAGCCAGCTGCTACCCAAATAAGTTATCAAATTTTATATTTTGATGGAGGAGGTTGGATTTCTATTCCCAACAGCGACTTGCCAGGCAACGAGGTTGGTTTTGGGCTAAGCCCGGTTGATTTATCAGGCCTTTCCGTAATTACTTATCCTGAAATCAAATTAAAAGGAAACCTTTCTACTGTTGACCTCACTGTTTCCCCAATTCTTTACGATTGGCAGGTCAGTTGGAAAACCGCCAGTCCGGTTCCCGTAGCTAATACCCCCTTCAAGTTAGAAGGGGCAAAAACCATTGGCACCGACGGTGAAGGAGGGCCGGTTTTAAAATATTCTCAAAACTATATTACTAATGGCTTCGGTCACCTGGAAATTATTAATTTAGAGTGGGATTCTTATAGTTTTTATGTTGACAAAGCCGCCACTGGCTTAGATTTGATTGAAACTCAACCCACCGAACCACTCGATCTTTTACCCGACACTACCCAACCTGTCACCTTAATCTTGGAAGCTGAAAACACTCTTTTGATTACTGTTCAGGATGCTTCTACTCTAGAACCAATTTTTGCTGCTTCCTGCCGAGTCTACAATTTCTCCTTATCTTATGATAAACAGCAGCCAACCGACGAAGATGGACAATCTTTCTTTATTCCCTTGGAAGCGGCCACTTACGACTTAGAAATTGGAGCTTCCGGTTACCAAATTTATAATGGCCAAGTTTGGGTTTCTGGCGACGTCACCCTAACCGTTAACTTAACTAAATTACCATGAGGCGAGGGTTTACCCCTCACCAATTTTCAATGAGGATAACAAGAATTTTAAAAACTGCCACAAAAATTGGTGCGGGGTTTACCCTAATTGAGGTTATCGTTACCATTGTTATTTTTAGTTTGGCTTTGGGAGCTATTTCTAGCTTTGTGGTTTTGGGCTACAAAACCCAAAGCTATACCTTCCAGCAGTCAGTAGCTATTGGCGAGGCCAGAAAAGGAATAGAAACAATGGTTAAAGAAATAAGAGAAGCCAGATTAGGAGACGACGGCTCTTATATTATTGAGATGGCTCAAGATTTTGAATTTATTTTTTACTCAGACATTGATAAAGACGAAGACACCGAAAGAATTAGATATTTTGTTGATGGAGAAAATTTTCAAAAAGGAGTAGTAGAGCCTACTGGCTGGCCAATTGAATACCCTTCAGCTAATGAAAAAATTTATACTCTGTCCCAACATGTTAAAAACCTACCTCCCATTTTTCATTATTATGATGGCTCGGGTAACGAATTAACTGAGTTACCAGCTAGATTGAAAGACACTAAACTAATGAAAGTTTATTTGGTGATTAACGTTAATCCTAATCGGCCGCCTCAGGATTTTATTTTAGAATCAAGCGTCCAAATCAGAAACCTAAAAACCAACTTATGAGCTTATGAGGGAAAAAGGAACTATTATTACTTTGGTTTTAGTCTTTGGGTCAATCTTTTCGCTTTTGCTAGCTGGCTTGATTGGTTTTGTCTTGCTTCAGCATCGTCAATCTCTTCAAAAAGTAGCCTGGACAGAATCTCTTCAAATAGCTGAGGCCGGAATAAACTATGCCAGGTGGCACTTGGCTCACGCTCCCTCAGATTTTAATTTTTCTGGAATTTACGATTATAGAGACCCCCAGGAAGCAGTTATCGGTCAATATCAATTAGAGATTACTGCTCCTTCTGGCTGTCATCCGCCAGTAACCATAGAGTCTACCGGCTGGACTTCAAAATATCCTGAAGTAGAAAGAAAAATTCAGGTAAAGTATGCCAAGCCCGCTCTAGCTAAATACGCTTTTTTGACCCACAGCAATGTTTGGTTTGGGCCCGATGAAGAGTTAAAAGGCCCATTCCACTCTAATGGTGGAATCAGAATGGATGGGATTCAAAACTCTCTTTCCGCTTCGGCCAAAGAAACCTACATTTGTGGGGCAGAGCATGGTTGTTCTTTTTGGGATTGTCCTTTTCCCTGTTCTTGGACTAGTTCTCATTGCGAGTGCCCGGGAATTTGGGGAGCGGGTGAAGGTCAAGCTCAAGGGCTTTGGGAATTCCCGGTGCCAGCAATTGATTTTGACAGTATAGTTCAGGATTTAGCTGTTTTAAAAAGCGAAGCTGAAGCAGCTGGTACTTTTTTTGGGCCCTCCGGCGCTTATGGCTGGCGAATTCAATTTGTTAATGACAGCACCTTCAATCTTTATAAAGTAACTGGTTTAAGGTCTAAGGTTTGGGGCTATGATGGAGAAGGGTGGGTTTATGAATCCAATGATATAAATACTGATGCTTTTCAGGTAAACTATTCTTTGCCGACTGGTTGCGCCCCAATTTTCGTTGAAGATACCCTTTGGGTAGATGGTGATGTTAAGGGGAGGGTAACGGCGGTAGCCGCCAAACTTCCAGAAACCCCAGCTTCAATGAAAAAAATCATTATAAATGGTAATATAGATTATGTAGATCAAGATTCAGTTTTGGGATTAATCGCTCAGAAAGACATTTTAATACCTCTTTATTCTCCCGATAATTTAGCAATTAAAGCTAGCTTACTAGCTAAAAATGGGCACGTCTTTCGCTACTACTACCCTCCTTGGTGGTGGGAGCCCTATAAAACTTACGCCAAAAGAGATTATATTGAAACCTATGGTTCAATCATTACCAACGCCATCTGGACTTTTACTTGGGTGAAAAAAGAAGGCTGGATAGAGATTTTTGAGTCAGGCTATGAAAACACCAATATGATGTACGATTCCACTTTAACCTATAATCCTCCTCCCTATTTCCCCACCACTGGAAAATACGAATTTGTTTCTTGGGAGGAACTTCAATAAATTTTTAATTTATTTTAATGCTCACTTTGCTTAATTTAAAACCCGAAGCCTTTGGCCTAGATATTTCCGACCTATCTTTAAAGATTGTTAAACTCGGAAAAAAAGGAAAGTTTTTTAATCTGACTTCTTTCGGCGAAGAAAAAATAAAACCGGGAATAATCAAAGGAGGAGAAATAAAAGACGAGAAGGCCTTAGCTAAAATTATTCAGCAAGCCTTAGTCAAAATTAAAGGAAAAGGGATGGGAACAAAATATGTAATGGTTTCTTTGCCAGAAGAGAAGGCCTTCTTGCAAGTAATCCAAATGCCCAGAATGTCAGAAGAAGAACTGAGGGCAGCGGTAATTTATGAAGCTGAGAATTATATTCCTCTGCCGATTGAAAAGATGTATTTGGATTCCCAGCTTATTCCTCCTGTCTACAATCACTTGGATCACGCCGACGTTTTAATCGCCGCTCTGCCCAAAAAGACAGTCGATCCTTACGTTTCAATTTTGAAATTAGCAGGATTAAAACCCCTTGCTTTAGAGATAGAATCTCTGGCTATTGCCCGATCTTTAATTAAAAATGAGGTTACTACTTCTCCGGTTCTTTTGATTGATTTGGGAGCCACCAGGACCAGCTTTATTGTTTTTGCTGGTCACTCTTTGCGTTTTACTTCTTCTATTCCCGTATCTTCGCAGGGATTTACAGAAATTATTTCTAAAACTTTAAAGGTAAGCTTGGCCGAGGCTGAGAAACTAAAAATAAAACATGGCCTGGAGGAAAAAATTAAATTAGAAATCAAAGATCAAAAATCAGAAAAAAGAGTAGAAAGGGGGAGAATTTTTGAGGCCTTAGTTCCTCCTTTAGTTGATTTAATTCAACAAATTAAAAGACATTTGGAATATTATCGAACTCACGCCTCTCATGAACATCTACCGCCCAACGGCAAGGAAGTAGAAAAAATTTATCTTTGCGGCGGCGGCGCCAACCTCAAAGGGCTTCCCGAGCTCCTTACCTTAGAGTTGAAAGTACCAGTTGAGCTGGGCAATCCTTGGATTAATATTCTACCTGAGTCTTTGAATGAAGCTTCCGGTTTACCTTTTGAAGAATCCTTAAGATATACTACTGCCTTAGGTTTGGCTCTCCGAGGAGGAAGAGAAGAATAAACCCAGATTATTATGATAAACCTACTCCCCCAACAACAAAAAGAAGAATTACGAAAGGAAGAAAGTTTTAAGTTGGTTTTGATTTTGGGAATAACTGTTTTAGCTTTTCTGGTTTGTTTGTCTTTGATTTTGTTTTCAATAAAAATTTTAATTGAGACCCAATTAGATGTTCAAAAAGTTTTTCTCAGCCAAAAAGAAGCTAAAACTTCTCAAACTAAAGATTTAGAAAAAAGGATTAAAGATTTAAACTTAACCCTTTCTCAATTAGATTATTTTTATCAGCATAAGCCAGATTGGCTGGAGATTTTAGAAACAATTCCTCAAACTCTTCCTTTGGGTACTTATTTAACCGCTATCAATCTGCGTCAGCCTTCTAGCGAAAAAGAAGAACATTTGGGAGAAATTTTTTTAGCTGGTTACTGTCCCTCCCGAGAGCTTTTAACTGATTTTAAGAAAAACTTAGAAGCAGAGGGAAGATTCCAAGAAGTCTTTTTCCCTTCCTCAAATTGGGTAGAACCTACGGATATCAATTTCACTGTCAACTTTAAGATTCAATGAGTATTTCAAATCAAATTAAAATATCGGCGGTTGTTTTTGTGATTTTGGGTGCCTGCTTTATTATGTTTTTAATCTATCCTCTCTTTGAAGGGATTACGAAAAATTCAGAAGAGGTGCTAACTCAAAAGGCTGCCTTATTGGTTTTTGAAGCTAAAACCGAGAACGTCAAAGAATTTAAAAGTTATTCTCGGGAGATTGCGCCAAATTTAGAAAAAATCGAATCAATTTTTGTCGATCCCGAAGTGCCAGTAGAATTCATTAAATTTCTAGAAAAAATCGCTAGAGACTGCCAAGTTTCCCTTAAAGTTTCTTCTATTTCCAGCCAGCCAGACAGAAAAGCTATTTGGCCAGCTTTAACCCTGCAGGCGACTTCCTTCAGTCCTTTGCCCGATTTGCTGAGGTTTTTGGATAAGGTTAATTCAAGCATTTACTTAATTGAAATTCAAAACATAAACATTAGCCGGTTAACTGAAGCTGAAGTAAAAACCCCAAAATTGGAAAACTTTTCCGTGGGTGACGCTCGAGCCAGTTTTTCTCTAAAAGTTTTTGCTAAATAGCCTACAAATAAAGACATGTTTAAGTTAAAACGACTAAAATTTAAAAAAATTAAAGATTTTTTGAAAGAATTACCCAAAGCTTTGGGGGAGCGCGCCTTTTTTACTTTTTTAGGTTTCTTAATTATTGCTCTGATTATCGGCGGTTTAATCTTTTATAATTTCTATATTTTAATAGAGAAAAAAGAGCCTCAGATTTCTGAAAGGCCTCTTCAATTTAAAGAGAAAACTTACCAGGGGGTTTTAAAAGCTTGGCAGGAAAAAGAAAAAAGATTTGAAGCGGCTGATGCCAAAGAATATCCCGATCCCTTCAGATAAGGTTAACTTCGCTCGTTGACTAGCGAAGAAATTTTCTGTATAATATTTAAGTTAATTGCCCCTGTAGCTCAATTGGATAGAGCGAAGGGTTTCTAACCCTTAGGTTGTACGTTCGAGTCGTGCCAGGGGCACATGGTGGTCGTAGCTTAATGGCAAAGCTCCTGACTGTGGCTCAGGTGATGGGAGTTCGATTCTCCTCGACCACCCAAGCTGTAAGCGAAGGGGAAAGAAGAGGTTTATCTCTTCGACCACCCAAACAAAAAACAGCCTTTTAAGCTGTTCTTGCTTTACTTTTTTTCTCCGAGTTTCATTTTGATTATTATTTTCTTGCCGTTTCGTAAAACCTTTAAAAAAATTTCCTCGCCAATTTTGAATTTTTGCAATATATTAGCTAGAGGATTTTTATCAGTAATCTTTTCTTTCTGACACTCCAAAATAATATCAAACTCTTTCAGGCCAGCTTTGTCGGCTGCCGACCCTTTAACCACCGCCGACTCGCCCAAGGTCTGCCTCAAAATCAAAGCTCCGTAATCTACCGGCAGCTTATTTTTTTCAGCAACCTGTTTATTGATAAGAATATATCTTACTCCCAAAAACGGCCTTTTGATCTTTCCGTATTTCTTAATTTCTTCCAAATCTTTCTTGGCCGGATTAATGGGGATAGCGAACCCAATATTTTGAGCTCCCATAACCATAGCCGTATTAATTCCAATAGCCTTACCTTCAATGTTTACTAAAGGGCCGCCTGAATTGCCAGGGTTAATGGCCGCGTCCGTCTGAATTAGCCCTCTTA
The DNA here is from genome assembly GCA_000398025.1 of Candidatus Paceibacter normanii SCGC AAA255-P19. Classification (GTDB taxonomy): domain Bacteria; phylum Patescibacteriota; class Minisyncoccia; order Minisyncoccales; family Paceibacteraceae; genus Paceibacter; species Paceibacter normanii. The sequence continues at coordinate 28,433 of ASKX01000003.1, forward strand.
AATGGGCAGCTTGGGTTGCCAAGCCAGAAAAAGCAGTAATCATCCTGCTCATTCCCGAAACCACGCCAGTACTGACCGTGTCGTGGAATTCTCCCAAGGCATTGCCTACCGCTACTACGGTTTGACCCAGCTCAATTTTTTCCGAATCGCCTAATTCTAAACAAGGGAATTTTTTTCCTTTGATTTTAAGAATGGCAATATCATTAATCGGGTCGCGAGATATTACCTTAGCCGGATATTTTTTCTCTGGCTCAAAAAGCACAGTATAGTCTGCTTCCGGGTCGCTGACCACATGAGAGCTGGTTAAAATATAGCCGTCAGAAGAAACAATAAAGCCAGACCCTCCCCCAATTTTTGTTCTCTCCCTTTTTTTGTTAAACTTTGGGACAACAAATTTCTGTCTGCCGAAAGGGAAAAGATAAAAACCCTCTATTTTGGGTAAATCTTTAGAAATAACCACAGTAATAACTGCCGGGCAGACCTTTTTAGCAATTTCAATAATGGGGGATTTTTCTGGCATTTTAATAAATGAAAAATTTATTAAAAGGTGAAATGAATCGAAGATTCATTGACCATACAATTAATTTTATCATAGACGCAAGCCGCGTCAATCGCGGTGAAGCGTGAAGATGAACAAAGTTCATCGCCATTTAACTTGTCAACAAGTGGAAAAATTGCTAAAATATTTCTATAATACTTGCCCCTATAGTTCAACGGATAGAACAAGAGACTCCTAAGCTCTAAATCTAGGTTCAATTCCTAGTGGGGGCACCAAGGGGCCCGTAGCTCAATTGGTAGTAGCGCCTCAATGGCATTGAGGAGGTTAGGGGTTCGAGCCCCCTCGGGTCCACATGAAAATCGCAGTTTTGGAACCTGGCGCCTGGGGTACTGCCCTGGGAATTATTTTAAGCAAAGAAGTCGATGAACTAAGTTTTTGGTATGGAGATAGTAGATTAGTCAAGAAACTTTCTCAATTTAGAGAAAATGAAAGACTGCCCGGAATTAAAATCCCTCCAGAAATTTTCATTTCTCCAGACTTAAAAAAAACAATTGAAAAAGCTGATTTAATTATCATTGCTTCTCCTTCCTTCAATTTCCGTCAAACATTAGTAAATCTTAAAAAAATTAAAAATTTACCGCCTTTATTGGGTATTGCCAAAGGAATAGAAAAAAGAACCTTAAAAGTTCCTTCCCAAATTGTCAACGAGCTTTTAGCTAAAGTTCCCTACGCTCATTTATCAGGACCGGGCTTTGCTAAAGAAATTATTAGAGGAAAAACAGCCAAAGAAGTGATAGCTTCAGAAAGCCGAGATTTATTGAGGGAACTTAAAAAGATTTTTAAGACAAAACCCTTAAAAGTTTCTTTTACTACCGACCTAATGGGAGTTCAGTTGGCCGGCGCCTTAAAAAATGCCATATCCATTGGTATTAGTTTGGTGGAGGCAAGCGTTGCCAATCCTGGGAAGAAAAAAATTGCTAAAAACTTAATTCGAGTTGGCTTAAGAGAAATGATAGAGATTGGAGAAGCAATGGGGGGGAAGCGAAAAACTTTTTTAGGACCGGCTGGCTTCGGGGATTTAATCTTAACCTCAACTAATCCTTTGTCCCGGAACTTCCAATTTGGCAAAGCTCTCATTTTTGATGCTGACAAAATGAGAAAAGACATTGCTAAAAAGAAACTAACCGTGGAGGGATTTGACAATGTTTTCGCCCTTTATAAGTTAGGGAAAATTCATAATTTAGATCTGCCAATGATTGAAGAAACCTATAAAGCAATTTACAAAAAAACTTCTCCCCAAAGAACTGTTAATAATTTAATTAATTTAACGGAGGCGTGCGAGAGTGGTTGAATCGGGCAGTTTCGAAAACTGCTATAGCCAAAAGGCTATCGAAGGTTCGAATCCTTCCGCCTCCGCCAAAATATATGGAATTCTTTAAAAAAGAAAAAAAAAGAACCCAAGGATTTAAAAGAAGTTTTGGCTCAATTTAAGGGTTTGGAGAAAAATTTGGAAAAGCTTTCCCAGGACCTAGAAACTCTAAAAAAAGAAAGCCAGTTTTCGGTTCAAAAAATGGGGGTGGTCAGATTTAATCCTTTTTCAGAAATTGGCGGCGACCAAAGCTTTTCTGCGGCTTTCCTAGATGGAAACGATAACGGATTGGTGATTACCAGCCTTTATACTCGGGAAGGAAATAGGGTTTACGGAAAACCAATTAAAAAAGGAGCTTCTGAGCATTCTTTATCCCAAGAAGAAAAAGAAGCAATATCAAGAGCCAAGGGCTCGTAATTTCCAATTTCCAATTTCCAATTTTCAATAAATGTCACAATTTCCAAACCGTTTAATTGATAATTGATTCATTGAAAATTCATTGTAAATTGATAATTGTAAATTGATAATTTCAGAGATGTTTTATGGCTAGAAAGTCTGAACAACAAAATAAGGACAATTTACAGCCTCGCCCTCCTGTGGTTGTTATCTTGGGCCATGTTGATTCGGGCAAAACCTCAATTTTGGACTACATTCGGAAAACCCATGTGGCGGAAAAAGAGGCAGGCGGGATTACCCAACATATCGGTGCTTACCAAATTGAGAAAGATAACAAAAAAATTACCTTCATTGATACCCCGGGGCATGAAGCTTTTTCAGCGATGAGGTCGCGGGGAGCCAAAGTGGCTGACATTGCTGTTTTAGTAGTAGATACTACTCAAGGCGTTCAACCTCAAACCAAAGAAGCAATTTCTCAGGCTAAGTTAGCTGGCCTGCCTATTATTGTTGCTTTAAACAAAATTGATAGGCCAGAGGCCGGTTTAGAAAAAGCCAAAGGAGAACTATCCAAAGAGGAGGTAGTGGTAGAAAGCTTAGGGGGCAAGGTTCCTTCAATTGAAACCTCAGCTCAAAACGGTCAAGGGATCGAGGGGCTTTTAGAATTGATATTATTGGTAGCTGAGATGGAAGGACTGAAAGCAGATTTCTCTCAGCCTAGCCAGGGCGTAGTGATTGAATCTTATTTGGACCACCAAAAAGGCCCTTCCGCCACCCTGCTTTTAAATAAGGGATTTCTGAAATCGGGTGATATTATTGCTACTCCTTCCACGCTAGGAAAGATTAGAAGTTTAGAAGATTTTCAAGGAAAAATTATTTCTGAGGCTTTGCCTGCCCAGCCCGTAAAGGTAATTGGTTTTGAAGAAGCTCCTCGGGTAGGAGAAGATTTTCAAGTTTTCTCTAGCGCTGAGGAAGCTAAAAGTTATCTTAAGGCTCCGGAGAAAAAAGCCGTGAGTCCGCCAGCTGGCGGATTAAAAATAGAGGAGGGGCAGAAGGTTTTAAATTTAATTTTAAAAACCGACGTTCTAGGAACAGCCGAAGCCATTGAGGGAGTTTTGAAAAAGCTTCCTCAAGAGAAAATAGTTTTAAGAGTTCTAAAATCAGAAGCTGGTCAAATTTCTGAGTCAGATATCGAATTGGCTAAAGGAGGGCGGGCAGTTATTTTAGGTTTTCGGGTAAAACTTAACCTGGTGGCTCAAAGATTAGCCGAAAGAGAGAAAGTAAAAATAATGATTTTTGATGTTATTTACGAGTTGGCGGAAGGAGTCCGCAAGTTTATGGAGAGAATTTTAGAACCAGAAACAGTTAGAATAGAGTTAGGCAAGGTAAAAGCTTTAGCCATTTTCCTGTCTGAGAAAAATCGTCAAATTGTCGGAGGAAGGGTTATTGAGGGAGAAGTTCTCAAAGGAGCCTCAATCGAAGTTTTTAGGGCAGAAGAGTTAGTGGGTAAGGGGAAAATGGTTAATCTTCAAAGAAACAAAAAAGATGCGGACAAAGTAAACAAGGGCGAAGAATGCGGAATACTTTACGAGGGAGATACAAAAATTTCCGAGAATGACGTACTAGCCATTTATACTGAAGAAAAAAAGAAAGGCGAATTATGACAACTAAACGCATTCAGCGTGTTAATCAGCTAATAAAAAAAGAACTAAGCCAGATCCTTTTAAGAGAAATTGAGTTTCCCAGAGACGTTTTGGTAACCGTAACCAGAGTGGAAACTTCAGCGGATTTGAACCAGACTAAAGTCTTTATTAGCGCCTTGCCAGAAAACCAAAGTGAGAAAGTTTTATCGTTACTTAATCGACAAATTTATGAAATTCAGCAAGAACTAAATAAACGGTTGAAGATGAAATTTATTCCCAAAATAGAATTTTGGGAAGAAAAGAGGACTAAAGAGGCAGGCGAAATAGAAGAGATTTTAGAAGAAATTAAAAACCGAACGAAATGATTGAAAAAAGCTAAAAAAGTGTTAAAATGATGGCGCGCGGCCAGGTAGCCAAGTAGCTAAGGCGTCGGTCTGCAAAACCGATATACACGGGTGCAAATCCCGTCCTGGCCTCAAAAACCGAGCCCGCTTTGACGGGCGAAGGTGAAGAAGAAGAGAATCTTCTTCGACTGCCCGGGTGGTGGAATGGTAGACACGCAAGACTTAAAATCTTGTAAGCGTAAGCTTGTGCGGGTTCGACTCCCGCCCCGGGCATCAAAAAACACCCTTTTGGGTGTATTTTTGTTGAGGATTTTTTGTTGAAGATTATCTTCGGCAAATCTTAGTTTTCTAGGATTTCAATATAAGTTCTTTTAGCTCCAAAGCTTTTAGCTTCTCCATAGGAAGCAAACCAAATATCAAAATGATAATTACCTTTTGTCCAGTGCATTCTGTCTTCGACGACAAAGACTTTATCGCCATAAATTTCTGGCAATTTAATTTTGGTTCCAAAGGGAAGATAATTATTGGCGATGATGCCATCTCTTACCCAGGTACCAGCAGCTGTGATAAAGGGATCTTCATCGGTCTCCCAGGGAGAGCTAGAGTAGGCAGTAACAATTACCCTTAGCTTTCTAACTGGCTGTGAGGAAGGATTAAGAGGATTGGAGGTAGCGACTAAGCTATTGCCTTCAATTATTGTTAGACCGTTTGAATCTTCGGAAGCTAAAAAATCAGCCAGAACAGCGCCTTGGCTTTTTGACTCAAATACCGGTATCAATCCCAATAAAAGACCAGAAACAACTAAGCCAATTAAGAATTTTTGCCCTGCCAGAACAGGGAAACTTAAATGATAATCCATCTCGAAACCCCGTTTTAAGGGGTTCTACTATAATAACTTATTCAAAAGTCGATGTCAAGGGCAGAAATGAGCGGGCGAAGAGATAAAATGAGCGGGAGACGGGGGTTGAACCCGCGATCTTCTCGTTGGCAACGAGACGTTCTACCACTGAACTACTCCCGCCAGCAATTTTGTGCCGCGGGCCGGGATCGAACCGGCGACCCCATCTTTTTCAGAGATGTGCTCTACCACTGAGCTACCGCGGCCTAACTGGTGGGCACTGCAGGATTTGAACCTGCGACCTTCGCGATGTAAGCGCGACGCGCTAACCACTGCGCCAAGTGCCCCTATAAATTTCCCTCTTTTGTGCCCAGGGAGGGACTCGAACCCTCACGCTCTTACGAGCATGGCACCTCAAGCCATTGTGTATACCTATTCCACCACCTGGGCAGGCGCCTCAGATTCCCCTTTTTGTTTTAATTTGGCTTTTCTGCCTTTAGCTCCTCTCAAATAATAAAGTTTAGCTCTTCTGACTTTCCCCTTTTTTATTACCTCTATCTTTTCAATGGTTGGGGAATGGATAGGGAAAATTCTTTCCACGCCAATTCCCGAAACCACTTTTCTTACGGTGACAGTGGTAGTTATTCCTTTGCCGTGTTTTCTGGCAAGAACTATCCCTTCAAAAACCTGAACCCTTTCTTTCCCTTTTTCCGTAATTTTCTGATGAACCCGAACCGTATCTCCCGGTCGAATGTCGGGTAAGTCAGTTTTTAATTGAGTTTTATTAAAAGTTTCTATTTTGGTAGGCATAACTTTAATTCTTCAGGTAATTCTGATTTAAATTCTTTAATTTTGCCACTGGGCAACTTTATCTTGAGCCAGCTGGCGTGGAGAAATTGCCTATTTAATCCCTTAGGGCAGGGCTGATTTTTGAAACCGTAAAGTTTATCACCCAAAATTGGGTGACCCAAATAGACAAAATGGGCTCTAATTTGATGTTTTCTGCCAGTTTTGGGCTCAATCTCAATCAAATCATAATCCTTGAATCTTTGCAATGTTCTATATTTGGTCACGGCTTCCCTTTTTCCTTCAGCTTGGGGGTCTTGAGCCAAATATACTTTCTGTTTCCTTCTGTCTTTAGGGGAGCGACCGAGCAAGGTTTTAATTTCTCCCTCTTTATTTTTCAAATTACCAACCACCAGGGCCAAATATTTCTTTTCAACTTTTCTTTCTTGGAATTGTTTTTGGAAAAATTCTAAACTTTCGTCGTTTTTAGCTACCAAGAGTATTCCTGAGGTGTCTTTATCTAATCTATGGACTCTTCTGGGAATTTCATCAGCATTTACTCCAGCCGGTTTATCAAAAACCCGTACATTCTCATCTTCATAAATAATTTTCATGTGGGCGGTAGAGGACTTGAACCTCTGACCTCCTCAATGTCAGTGAGACGCTCTAACCAACTGAGCTAACCGCCCCTTGGGCGATGAAGTTTACCTCTTCGGGTTTGCCTTCATCTAGGACCCGGCGTCCCGCAAGTGCGGGACTTGGGTGTGCGCGTGGAAGGGATCGAACCTTCTACTTCCTCTTTATAAGAGAGGCGTTCTACCAATGAACTACACGCGCTCGTTAAACACTTTTTACTTTTACTTTTACTGATCCTTTAGTCTTTGGCAAGGGCTTTTCTTTTGTTGTTTTCTTACCTCCTTTGATCAACTCCTCAAACTCTTCCCTTTCGATTGTCTCTTTTTCAATTAATCTTTTGGCAATTTTTTCCAGCAAAACCTTTCTTTTCATTAAAATTTTCTTTGCTTTAGTTTCAGCATCTTTAATAAATTTAGCCACTTCTTTATCAATTTGAGTAGCTATCTTTTCAGAATAGTTTCTCTGTTCAGAAATCTCTTTTCCCAAAAAGATCATTTCTTCTTTTTCGCCAAAAGAAACTGGACCCAGGGATGACATGCCATATTCTTTAACTAATTTTCTGGCTAATTCTGAAGCTCTTTTAAGGTCGTTGGCTGCTCCCGTAGTAATTTCGCCAAACTTCAGCTTTTCTGCGCAATAACCGCCCAATAAAGTAGCCATTTCAGCCAAGAATTCTGATTTGGTTCTGATTTTTCTTTCTTCTTTGGGAAGTTTCAAAGTATAGCCGGCAGCTACCCCTCTAGCCATAATAGAAATTTTCCTTACTGGTTCTGTCTCCATTAAAGAGGTGGAAACCAAAGCATGGCCAGCTTCATGGAAAGCCGCAATTTCTTTTTCTTTTTTAGATAAAACATGACTTTTTCTTTCTGGTCCCAATAAAACTTTTTCGATTGATTCCAATAATTCTTCTTGGAAAATTTGCTTTTTATTTCTTCTGGCTGCCAAAATAGCAGCTTCATTTACTACGTTAGCTAAGTCCGCCCCGGAAAACCCTGGAGTTCTCTCGGCCACCTCTCTTAAATTAATATTGAGAGCCAAAGGTTTTCCTCGGCAGTGAATTTTTAAGATCTCTTGCCGGTCATTAATATCTGGTAAATCCAAGACTACTCTTCTATCAAACCTGCCCGGCCTTAATAAAGCTGGGTCTAAAACATCGGGCCGATTGGTAGCTGATATCACTATCCGGGTGTCATCTCTCTCAAAACCATCCATTTCCACTAAAATTTGATTCAAAGTTTGCTCTCTTTCATCGTGTCCCCCGCCAATTCCTGCCCCTCTCAATCGACCGACAGCATCTAGTTCGTCAATAAAAATTACCGCCCTCCCTGCCTTTTTAGCGGTAGAAAAAAGGTCCCGGACTCTGCTGGCTCCCACCCCGACGAACATCTCGACGAATTCTGAACCAGAAATAGAGAAAAAAGGTACCCCGGCCTCAGAGGCGACAGCGCGGGATAAAAGGGTCTTGCCAGTTCCGGGTGGTCCGACTAGCAAGACGCCGCGGGGAATTCTGGCTCCCATTTGAAGATATTTTTTAGGGTTTCTTAGGAAATCAACTACTTCTTCCAGTTCCTCTTTAGCTTCTTTGAGGCCAGCTACGTCTTTGAAAGTAATTTTTTCTTTGGGATGGCCTTCGGCCCCAAAAAGGCGAGCTTTAGCCCTGGTAAAGTCAAAGGCCTGAGTGGCTCCGGTTTTGGCTTGGCGGAAAATCATCCAGAAGAAAAAACCAAAAAATAAAAGCGGCAACAAGATTAACAGAACTGGACCCAGCCAAACCATTGCCCCTCCTTCTTTTTTTGTTTTAATTTCTACTTCCTTTAGCTTTTCTTTATCTACTCCGTAATTTATCAAAGACTGGGAGAGAGCCAGCTCCGTTTCTTTGCGAGAGCGGGCTTTAGAATCATCTTGATAGATAATTTGGAGTTCGTCGCCGGTGACGGTAATCTTTTTAATCTTTCCTTGGTTAACTTCTTCTGCCAACTGAGTAATTGATAATTCCTTCCCTTTTTCAAAGGGCTGGGAAAATAAGGTAAAAAGCCCGGAGATGACCAGAAAAATCAACAAAATAAAAACAAAATTTTTAACTAAATTCTTCATCTACCAAGATTTTAATTTATTAAAATCGCAGGTGGAAATGAAACTTTAGTTTCATTAACTATTCTTAATTTTAACTAAAAATTTTCTAAAAATCAAGGCAAAAAAGTGAAAACCCCGGGGAGAGATGCTTTTGTGAGCAGATCTCTCCGCCAGGGTTCTCTGAGTAGTTGAGCGATTGCGGGCTACTTGGCAGCGTTGGGCGCGTTGGAGCGTTGGTGTTCTCGCAGGATCCGTTGGACCTCTGGGCAATTCGATTCCATCTTTGCCCAGGCCTTGAAAAGGTGGGGTACCGGGTCAAGACTGCTCTGAGTCAGCCGACCCAGAGAAACCATTTGCCCTTCCCTTACCCCGAATTTATTTTCGGGGTCGAGCACCTTTTCGTAGATAGCCGTCTTCTCCTTTGGTTTGATAAGGATGGTGATGCCGAATGATGCTTGGACGGTTTGTCCATTTGTCATCTTGTGGCGCAGGCTCAGGAAATACATCCTGATCCTGATTTCCTCCTCAATGACGCCAAGGAGTACCTTTGTCGCGATGCCATCGTTCCAGGGGGTTATATCACCCTCCAAAGCATCAACAACCACTTGCCGATGGGCCCACCGCTTTTGGAACCAATCAGGGGTCTTGGAGAGTAAAAGCCAATCGTCTGGCAAATTCCCTTTCACCTTGTATCCACTATCAAAGTGGATTTTAGGTTCCCCTTTTGGTTCCTGGGATGGTATGACCTCTACCCGTATGATTTCACCAGGGACGAAATCCCCAATAATGTCTACGAGTCCGCCTTTTTCCAGTACTTCCGGGAAAGGCGTATGAGCCATAGTGCTGAAAAATTCGGCGGCGCCCTTCCAGTCGTCTGCTTGAGCGAAGATCAGCCTTTGGGTCGATGCCGACCCTGGTTGTGGTCTCTGGACTATTGGTCTCCGGACTGTTGGTTTCTGGACTGTTGTCCTCGGCGTGGTGACTGCCGGTTCTTTCACGCCAGTCTCTTCGGCTAGTGCCTGCTGAGCCAGCTTGTGTCCTTGCTCCTTTGCTTCCCTCGCTGTCTTTCTACCCCTTTTGTTATTGTTGTCGCTCATTATAAGTTACCTCCTTTCATACTTACCAAACCCTTTGGGTTCGATAGCTAGCTGGCGGGGGACTATAAAATCCCTAACCAATTAGCTATCCCCAAAGGGTTATCAATCATTTTAGAAACTTCGATTTTTAAAGGGCCTTCAATGGTTTTATTATATACAATTATTTCGATTTTGTCAATAGCTCTTGACAAAACCGAAATAAATAATTATAATTTAGATACGTAATTTGTTAATTGAATAAGGAGGTAAAGATGGAAAAGGCTAGATTGCCGTTTTTCTTAGGCGACCCTCGGAAAAGATTTGACTTAATTTCTTCTTATAATCGCAGAGTCGTTGGTCTCTGTGATGGGCAGTTTTGTTTCTCCTGTAATCCTGATGAGAGGGGAAAATTAGTGGGCTTTGATGGAGGACCGTTAGAGGTAATGCTTCAGCTTCAGTCAAGGACAAACCCTTTTGGACCTCCAAGAGAATATTACCTTGCCCATTTAGTGTTTGTTCCGGAGCAGGAGAAGGAAGAAATAATTACAGGAGCAGCGTCCGATGAAGCAATTGAGTTCGACGCTTCCTACAATGCCGTTCTCTATATCTGCGGAGGGACAAGGGTTTTGGTAGATCCAGGATCGATGGCTCTTACCAATGGAAGTGTAGAAGGGTTGGCTAAATTAATTGAGGTCTACCGTCCAACTGTGGTAATAATTACTCACGGCCACCAGGACCACTGGCGAAACTTAGATCTGTTGGAAAAGTTGGGAATACCAGTTTACCTTACCCCTTTGCCCAATAGATTGATTTCCCACACCGCCAGGATAGAGAAGAATTACGCTTTGCAGAAGATATTAAGAAAGGGAAGAGCTCAGCTGATCGACCCAGGAGACACAATAGACCTGGGAGAGATGAAAATTTTCACCTTCCCAGTTCCTCATACTATCCCTGAAGCAATGGGTCTATTGCTAGCAGGGGAAAGGAGAGCCGTGCATCTTGGCGATTTCAGGTTAGGTGAAGGAGTGGAAAAGGCTGAAATAATAACCACTCTGCGAGCCATTGCCAAGAGAAAGGTTGACTTCGTTGCCGTTAACGTAGTCAACTGCCACCTGGAAGGTTACGCTGAGCCTGAGTCGATGGTCGTTAACTCTATCACCAATGTTATGGTAGAGGCGAAAGGGAGAGTGGTTGTAACTTGCTTTTCCACTAACGTGGAAAGGATAGGAAGTATAGCGGAAGTGGCCCAGGCCCAGGGAAGAAATGTGTATTTCTTGGGTACCGGCATGCGACGCGCTCACCTGGAGTTAGCCCGAGAAGGATTGGAGTACGGAGGTGATGAAAACGATATCTCCCAGCCCAACTCCCTAATTTTTGTCAGCGGCTGTCAAGCCGAGGAAAATTCTATCCTGGAAAGGACATTGGAAGAGAGACCGCCTTACCAACCACAGGAATCGGATACGCTCGTTTTTTCGAGCAGAGACGTTCCAGGGAACGAAGTCCCCATCAGAGCACTGATCCAGAAACTTACTCCAAAAGTGAGCACAGTGTTCATCTATAAAGGGGAGAGAATCAGGATCGGCTTGGAAGAGAACCAAAAGATTAAGGAAATTGATTGTCATGCCACCGGGCATGGAAAGGAAAAGGATACTGAGTTAGTGATTCTAGATACTCTTCAACCAAAAGAAGTTCTTCCTATTCCTCAAGAAGGGGAAGGATTTGAGGCCTTCAAGGAGATGGCTGAAGGAGTAGGGATTAAAATAATCAGTGAACGAGTTGTTGAAATTTAATGTTTTGGGCGTCCAAGAAATTGGGCGCCCTTCTACGTTTAATATATCCGCCACAGATAACGCCAAGAGGGCGAAGAAACGACATCAGAAAACTTATTTAAAATTTCTTCCAGAGAGGGTTGATTTAAATTGGCTTTGGTATCAATGGGGAGGTTAGAGAATTTCTTTGGAAAACTTCCCGAGACTAAATTAAATAAATGGGAGAGGAAAGAAGTCGCATAACAACCTTTGGCCAAATTGAAATTTAGAATTACGCCTTGAGGGAAAACCTTAAAATTCAAAATTTCTACTTTTTCTATGGTTTTAATTCCCCGCTGCCGGTGTTTTAACAAATCCAAATCCTCTAAGTTCTTAAGAGCAAAAGAAACAGAAAAAATTCCACATTTTTTGAGGAGTTCTTCATAAAACAACCAATTTTTTCTTTCTATCCCCAATATTAAAGGTAACATCTCTGGCGGTTTTTCATTTTTGGCTAAATAAGAGGAAAGTTTTTTGTTGTAAAGAAAAGAGGCTACGGATTCAACTTGAAGCTCAAGCTGCTTTGAAATTCTTTTTAAAGCCCCAATGTAATCTTTAGGATTTTCTTTTAAATAAGAAACGATTTTTATCTCATTCTGGAAAGTCAAAGGAAAACACTCTAAAAGTGCTTCAATCTCTTCCCATCTTCCCCAGAGTTGTTCCATTTCTTTTCTTAAGTTTTGGAAATAAAATAGCTCTCGCTGTCCCGGTTTAAAAAGATAGGTGAATAACGCTTTTTCATAATCTCCCTGCAAAAGATAGAAGCCACAGTAATGGGTTATTAATCTTGGCACGCCAAATCTCTGCAAATAGATAAAATTATAGAAGCCATTTTTTTTGATTTCTTTCAGTTGTTCCAAGAATTTTTTCTGGTCAAAGTTCGGGCCGATTCTAATTAAAATCGTAAATTGATTCCCCCTCAGGGCGCCACGATAGGTTTCTTTCTCTCCGGAAAAAACATTTTTCACAAAAAAATTTGGCGAAGAAACCAAATTTAGTTTCTCAACGTCAGTTCCTTTAATAGAAACTCGCTGAGAAGTAATAGCATGCTTATCTTTAATCCCGGCATACTTGATGCTTTTTGGCTCCAAATTTAGCCTCTTGGTTAGCTCTTCTGCTACCTCAATGGTGGAGAGGCCGCATTTGACTAAAGTGGCGTAAATAACCGGGTCTTCTCGATTGAAATCTTTTTTGGTGCTCAAAAATTTTTCTGGAAAAACATTTTCTACCTCTCCTCCAAGACTAATTTCTTCAACAATAAAGTCCTGAGGCCAAAGCTTTAAATAACCTAAGGGCAGCCCTTTCTTTTTAGGAATCGAAATGCCATATTTCTCTAAGGTTTTTTGGTCATCGATAAAAGTTTGGCTCTCAAAAAAACGAGGCCATCTTTTAATCGCCTCTCTAAAATTTTCACTTTCAATTTTTTTTGCTTCTAAAATATTCATAGACCGAGCCCGCCCAAGGCGGGCGAAGGTGGAGATGAAGCTTTAGCTTCATCGACTTATTGTACTAGTTCGAGACTCATTCGGTGTTCTTTGGGTTCAATGGAGAGAATTCGAAATTTATATTCTTTGCCAATCGCCAAGGCCTCTTCCATTTTCGATTTTGTCCCGAATTCAGAAATATGACAAAGCCCTTGGATTTTAGAACTAATTTTGATGAAAGCACCAAAAGGATTAAATTTGGTAGCTTTTCCTTTGACCTTGTCTCCTTTTTTGTATTCTTTTTCAATGTCTGACCAAGGATCTTTTTTCAGGGCTTTCAAAGAAAGAGAAACTTTATCGCCAGAAATTTCAATAATTTTCGTTTGCACTTTATCTCCCATTTTGACAATTTCAGCCGGGTCCTCTACCAATTGCCAATCTAATTCTGAGATATGAATTAGTCCTTCTAGCCATTCTACTTCTTCTCCCAAAGAATTTTTTAAAGGGAAGCGGACAAAGGCGCCAAAATCAGTAACTCCGGTGATTTCTCCTTCAACCACATCTCCTACTTTGCACCCTTCTAAAAGTTTTTTTATTTTCTCGGTAGCTTTGGCTTTTTCTGATAAAATAAGCTTTTCTTCCTTAGGAGACAAATCAAAAATTTTAACATCTAACTCCTCGCCAATAAATTTTTGAAGCTCTTTTAAAATTTTAGCTTGATCCCCTTTTTCCACTCGGGGATAGTGGGAACTTTCCAATTGGGAAACTGGCAAGAAGGCCGGAATGTCAAGAACTTCAGCCAGCAGCCCGCCCTTGTTGGCGCCGGAAATTTTTACTGTTATGGTTTCTCCACTTTCTTTCTTTTGGGCTAGCTTAGCCCAGGTTATTTCTTTGGAAGCTCCTTTAACTGACAGCTCGACATAACCTTCTTCGTTCTCCAGGTCTACTACTTTGGCAAAAATAGTATCGCCGGCTTTAACGTTTTTCAGTTGGGTTTTGGCTTCAGCAAATTCTCTTCCGTAAATTATGCCCGCCCCCACCTGACCTAAATCCAAAAAAATGGAGGACTTACCCTTACCAATAACTTTTCCTTCAATAATTTCTCCCACCTTCAAAGGCTTTAACAAATTGTTTTTATCTAGCAATTCTTTCATATATCGAGCCCGCCTTAGCGGGCGAAGATGAAGATGAGAACGAAGTTCTCATCGCCTCCCTTGCAGTTTATAATAATCCTTGAATTTTTGCAATACTAATGATAAAATTTTAGTAATATGCAGATTGTTTGGCATGGCCAATCCTATTTTCAAATCGAAGCTCGCCATAATAAAAGCGAGCATACTTTAATTGTCATTGATCCTTTTTCTGAGGAAATTGGTCTGCGAGTCCCTAAACTTCAGGCCGATGTTTTATTAATTACCCATCAGCATTATGACCATAACAATGTAAAAACGGTTTCAGGCACCCCCTTTTTAATTGATGGTCCCGGTGAGTACGAAATCAAAAAAGTTTTCATTCAAGGTATTCCCGCCTGGCACGATCAAAAGCAGGGCAAAGAGCGAGGCTCCAACACCATTTATACCATTGAGGCCGAGGAGATGAAAATTTGTCACTTGGGAGATTTAGGCCAAAAAGAACTAACCGGAGAACAATTAGAGAAAATCGGCGATGTAGATATTTTAATGATTCCAGTCGGGGGCGTCTATACCATTTCAGCTAAAGAAGCCTTAGAAATAATGTCTCAACTTGAACCCAGAATAACCATCCCCATGCACTACCAACTTCCCAAATTGAAGATAAAATTAGACACCCGAGCGATAGCGAAGGGTGGAAAAGAAGATTTATCTTCTTTGAACGGCGTAGATAAATTTTTAAAGAGTTTAGGCATTAAATCAATGGAGCCCCTAAGCAAGCTTTCAATAAAAAGCAAAGATATTTCTCCAGAAGAGGCTAAAATAATTCTTTTAAGACCGTAATCCCCATGTCTAAAATCCAAGATTTGCCAGAATCTACCCGGAAAATAATTTTTTGGATAGCTATAATTATTGTTGGTTTAGGATTGCTCTCTTGGTGGGCTCAAACCGCTCAGGAAAGAATGAGAAGCGTTCGAGGAGAAGAGATGAAGGAGGGCTTAGGAATTCCTTTTTTAGAAGAGCAGCTAAAAGAGATGCCCAAAATTGAAATGCCAGAGATTGATGAGGAAACCTTAAAAAAAATTGAACAATTATTTAAAGAAGCAGAGCAGCAGGCAGAGAAACCAACCGAGTAAATATGCTCAATGAATCTTTGATTCATTTCGATCTTCAATAAATTTTCAATTTATCTCGATGCCTAAAGAAAATCAAAAAATAAATAGAGAAACTGAAATAGGCTATATTAAACCCCGAGCCATTACCGAGGAAATGAAGGACTCGTACATTGACTACGCTATGTCAGTGATTGTTTCTCGAGCTCTGCCTGATGTCAGAGATGGTTTAAAACCAGTCCATCGCCGGATTTTATACACGATGGGCGAGATGGGATTGGGGCACACAGCGAAATTTAGAAAGTCAGCAACAGTGGTGGGCGAAACAATGGGGAAACTGCATCCACATGGTGATGCAGCAATTTACGATGCCTTGGCTCGAATGGCTCAAGATTTCTCTTTAAGATATCCTTTAATTCAGGGTCAAGGCAATTTCGGTAGCATCGACGGAGATCCCCCGAGTGCGATGAGGTATAGCGAGGCGAAGCTTTCAGAAATCGGTGAGGAAACGCTCAAAGACATTGAGAAAAACACGGTTGATTTCGCTGACAATTACGACGGAACCCGTAAAGAGCCCACTGTTTTACCTTCACCCCTTCCTCAATTGTTGCTTAATGGTTCTTTAGGAATTGCCGTAGGTATGGCTACCAATATTCCCACCCATAACCTTTCAGAAGTTTGCGAAGCCACCGACTATTTAATTGACCATCCCAAAGCCGATACTGAAGATCTCTTTCAGTTTGTCAAAGGACCCGATTTTCCTACTGGCGGCCAAATTTTTAATCAAAAAGAAATTATCGCTGCTTATTCTCAGGGTAAAGGACCAATTTTAACTCGAGGGAAAACGGAAGTTATAGAAAGGGAAAAGAGCGGCCGACTTCAGATTGTTATTACTGAAATTCCTTTCCAAGTTCAAAAGTCTTCTTTAGTTGAGCAATTTGCTCATTTAGTTCAAGAAAAAAAGATAGAAGGGATTAAAGATATTAGAGACGAATCTGACAAAGAAGGACTGAGAATTGTCATCGAGCTACAAAAAGATGCTTTTCCTCAGAAGATTTTAAACCGTCTTTATAAGTTTACCGACCTCCAAAAAAGTTTTCATTTGAATATGTTAGCTTTGGTGGAAGGGATTCAGCCTCGAGTTTTAAACTTAGCCGATTTATTGAACTACTTTATTGTTCACCGTAAAGAAGTAGTTACCCGGAGAACAGAATATGAATTAGAAAAAGCCAAAGGAAGAGCTCATATTTTAGAAGGTCTACATAAATGCCTAGCTGATATAGATGCTGTAATAAAAACCATCAAAAACTCAGCCAATCGAGAGGAAGCCCAAAAGAATTTGATGAAGCGCTTTCGCTTAACTCAAATTCAAGCTAACGCCATTTTAGAAACCAAACTTTCAGCCCTGGCTAAGCTGGAAAGAAAGAAGATTGAAGACGAATTAAAAGAGCAGCGTTCCAGAATCAAAGAATTAACAGCCATTTTGAAGAGCCCTCAAAAAATCAAACAAGTTATTAAAAAAGAATTAAAAGAGCTAAAAGAAAGATTTGGTGACGAAAGAAGAACTAAAGTAGTTGTTCAAAAAGTTGGTGAGATAGCCGAAGAAGACCTAATTCCCTCCGAGGAAACAATCATTACTCTTACTCAAGGAGGTTACATTAAAAGAATTAACCCTTCTATTTATCGTCTCCAAAAAAGAGGAGGCAAAGGAATTGCCGGCATGAAAACAGTGGGCGACGATGTGGTTGAGCATTTCTTGACCGCCAACACTCACGACAACCTTTTATTCTTTACTGATTCAGGGAAAGTTTTTCGCACCCTAGTCTATGAAATTCCCGAAGGCGTCAGGGTGGCTAAAGGCCGGGGGTTGTTGAACTTTTTAGAAATTTCTCCTGAGGATAAAGTTCTGTGTATTTTGGCTTTGGGTAAGGAAGATGAAGTCTTGGGCACAAAATATTTAGTCATGGTCACCAAAAATGGTATAACCAAGAAAACTAGCTTGGAAGAGTTCGAGAATGTTCGCCGTTCAGGTTTAATAGCCATTAATCTAAGAAAAGGCGATGCCTTAAGAAAAGTAAGAAAGAGCGCTGACGAGGACGATATAATTTTAGCAACCAAGAAGGGCCAATCCATCCGCTTTAAAGAAAAAGAAATAAGGCCAATGGGTAGGCCAGCAGCTGGAATTAAAGGAATTAGATTAAAGAAAGGGGATGAGGTGATTGGCATGGATCCAATTCAAGCTAAAGACAAAAAGGAAAAACAGTATTTATTGGTCGTTACAGAAAATGGCTATGGCAAAAGGACGGATTTGACAGAGTATCGACCCCAAGGAAAGGGAGGCTCAGGAATAAAAACAGCCCAGGTAACTCCCAAAACCGGCAACCTAATTACCTCTCGAGTTTTAACTGACGAGGAAGATTTAATTGTTATTTCTCAAAGAGGCCAAGTGATTAGAACAAAAATTTCTTCCATTCCCAAGTTGAGCCGGGCCACCCAAGGAGTAAGAATAATGGTCTTGGGAGAAGGAGATAAAGTGGCTTCCACTACCTGCCTATAATAGCATGTCTGGATTTGTTAACCCTCAAGAAGTTCTGGATCAGCTGAAATTAAAAGAAAGCCTAGTGGCGGCTGACTTTGGTTCAGGTTCGGGCGGCTGGGTAATACCTTTAGCTAAAAAGCTGGCAGAAGGAAAAATTTACGCCATAGATATTTTAGAAGAACCCCTGTCGGCCTTAAAAAGCCGGGCTAAATTAGAAAATATTTTTAATGTTGAAACTATTCAGTCTAATGTTGAAGAAATTCGCGGCTCCAAACTAACCGACTCTTCTTGCGATTTGGTTTTAATGACCAATCTTTTATTTGAGTGCGACGATAAAAAAATAGTTTTAGAAGAAGGTAAAAGAGTTTTAAAGCCCGGCGGTAAAATGTTGATTGTTGACTGGAAGAAAGATAATCCTTTGACTCCAGAAATAGAAAGAGTGCCGATAGAAGATATCAAGAAAATAGCCCAAGAACTTGATTTAGAGATTGAGAGAGAATTTGACGCTGGTATTTACCACTGGGGATTAATTTTGGTAGAATAACCTAATATGAAAAATATATCAATAACATTTTTAATCTTATTTGTTTTATTCGGTGGGATAGGCTTTATCCAGGGTGCTCCTTGTGATTCCTGTGATAGTTCGGTTGAATGTGGTAGCGGTGAGAATTGTGTCGGGGGGGATCCCAGTACTCTTGATGTCAAAGAAGGCGTTTGCCAAGATCCTGACAATGTGGTCTTTTGCTCTCCTATTACTCATACCACTTTTGGCAGTTTGATTGATGCTATTATTAATTTTATCTTTAATATTGCTATTGTAGTTGTGCCTTTGATGGTTATTATTGGCGCTTTCAATCTTTTGACAGCGGCTGGCGATCCAAAGAAGATTACCACCGGCAAAAACATTATTACCTACACCCTAATTGGCTTTGCTATTATCTTGCTTGCCAAAGGTGTTATTGCTATGATAGAAGAAGTGATAGGCATAAGAGTAGGAGGATAAAAAGGCCGATAAAATAATCAACAATTCAATTGATGATGAAAAAAACCTTTTTAACTTCGTTAATAATCAGCATCTTGGCTATGCTTTTGGCTTCAGCTGCTTTAGCTGGGCCAGTCAAGTGTTGTAAATTGGGAGCTGACATCAAAGGTTGGACAGGAGGCTACGTATATAGTGGCACGCTAACGAACACAGCTACCGGCGGCAGTGTAGCCTGTACGGCTACTACTCCTTGTAAATGTAGTGACCCATCCTCTTTTGCCCAAGGCTGCACTCTTATCAAAGCAAACACCGCTGGGCCCAATGAGGCCGGAGTAACTTGCGAGGATGGGAATGCCCCTTATTACAAGACTAATTCCTGGGGAATGGTTTGCCTGCTTAATGGAATTGAAGTGGCGACTAACTGGACTTTTATTTTCCTGATGGTTTTGGTGGCTCTTTTCATTCTTTGGGGTGCCTTTAACATCGTCACCGCTGGCGGTTCTCCAGAAAAAGTAGGCACCGGTAGAAGTTACATTATCTACGCCCTGGTTGGTTTAGCTGTTGCCCTTTTGGCCAAAGCCCTTCCTTCGATTGTCCAAGCTTTACTGGGCGTCTAGGGTAACGGGAAATAAATAAAAATTAAAAATAAAATCAACCCTCCAGGTTGGGGGTTGATTTTTGTGTTAAGAAAGCTAAAATAATAGAGAGCCCTCGTGGTGGAACCGGTATACACGCATGGTTTAGGACCATGTCCCGAAAGGGTTGTGAGTTCGAATCTCACCGAGGGCACTTTTTATATTTTTACCTTAATTCTTCGCCTCTTTTCTCTTAAAATCTTGGGTATTCTAATGGTTAGAATGCCTTCTTTCATCGTGGCTTCAGCTCGGTCGGGATCCACTTCTACTGGCAAGATTATTTCTCGAGAAAAGGAACCCCAATAACATTCTTGAGCAAAATAGTCACCTTCTTCTTCATAGGGTCTTTCTCGGCTGCCTTTGATAGTGATGATATCTTTTTCCAAAGCAATATCTAAATCTTCTGGCTTGACTCCGGCAATGGCTGATTGAACAACCAAATCAGTATCAGTTTGATAAACATCAATAGCTAATTCTCCTTCTGTCTCAAACCATTTTTCTTTAGTTTCCGCAGCTTTAGTAAAAGAGGGCTCCTCTTTAATTTCTTCTTTCGGCTCAGGTTCAAGTTCCGGTTCTGGCTCTGTTAAGTCTTCTTTTTGGGTAATTATTACCTTCTCCTCTTTTGGTTTTGTCAAAGAGGATAAATCCTCTTTTCCACCCTTCGCTGACACTCGGGTAAGCGATGAACTTCGTTCATCTTCACCCTTCACTGACGCTCGGGTAACCGAAGTCTTCTGGCGAGAGATAGTTCCCCGCCTTCTTTTTGGTTTTTCTTCTCTTGCTTCTTCTACTTCTCCTTCTTCAATCCCCATTCCCTTTTTTAATTTTTCAAAAAAAGAATCAGCCATATTTTTATATTTTACACACCCCTTTAATTTTTTTTAACCTTTTAAATCCTAAAGAAACAAAAATAGCTAAGCCGATTAAGATAATTGCCGGAATAAGCGCTTTTAAAAAACCCTCCATTTCCATTATAGAAAAATTGTAGAGGCCGTGCAAGAAAATACTTATCCCCAGACCCAAGCTGAGCAGTCGTAATCTTTTTTTTGTTTCAAAAAAAGATAAAGCCAGAAAATAACCTACTGTTGCTGAACACAAAACATGTAAAAAAGTCGCCCCTAAAAACCGGAAAGCGCTGATTGAGAGAACTCGACCAGCTAAAAAAGTTGGGCCCAAAGGAAGTAAAATTAGAATATTTTCCAAAGCAGCAAAACCCAGGGCAGCAATTATCATATAGAGCATGGCGTCTAATGGTTCATCAAACTCCGGACTCTTCAAGACTTTTTCTCTGACCACCAGATATTTCAAAAATTCCTCAACTAAAGCTACCCCAACAAAGGTGTTCAAGATAACAATCAAGGCAGGAGCAAGAGTTAGTTTCTCAATTTCTTGGAAAATTCCTACCTCTATAAAAACCGTTGGAATGGCTATTAATAAACCGCAAAAGAATATTTTTAAAATCATTTGATTCGATTCTGGATGAGCATCCTTTCTTAAGTAAAACAAAAGCCAGATTATACTGGGAGCCAAACCAAAAAATATATAGAGAGGATACGTCATTAACCAAGTTTTTATTTATGAGTTCGATGAGATAAATCTCATCGACTACCGGGCCACTCTTCTATTATTAAATATCTTTTATCTTTTATTGGAAGTTTTTGGTATATCTCTTCAGTGATGAAGGGGATAAACGGGTGTAGAAGTTTTAGAGAGGTTAGTAATACATATAATAATACTTTTTGACTTTCAACTTTTGAACTTTGAACTTTGAACTTTTCTATGTAGATATCACAAAAATCATGCCAGAAAAAACTATAAAGCTGCCTAGCTGCCGCCCCAAACCTAAAACTCCCCAAATCCTTATTCACCGACTTAATTATTTTGTCTAACGCCTTCAGTATTTTTTTATCCGCCAAAGTTAAATTTTTAGATTTGGAAATTGCCTGCCCCGTAGGAAGCCGAAGGCTTTCCTTCGGGGGAAATTGCATTAGCACAAACCGGCTGGCATTCCATACTTTATTACAGAACTTCCTTCCCATCACAATGTTATCTTCCACAAATCGGATATCTTGCCCTCCCATTATTTGCCAGGCGATACCAAAACGAGTGGCATCAGCTCCATATTTTTCACAAAGCACTAAAGGATCTATACCGGTTCCCAAAGATTTAGACATTCTTTTTCCTTCTCGGGTTAAAACTGTGGCGTGAATATAGACATCTTGAAAAGGAGCTTTTTTCATAAATTCTATTCCTGAAAATATCATTCTAGCCACCCATAAGTTTATAATTCCCCGGTCAGTAGAAAGCACATTGGTCGGATAAAACGTTTTTAAATCTTTAGTTTTTTTAGGCCAGCCCAAAGTGGCAAAGGGCCAGAGAGCAGAAGAAAACCAAGTATCCAAAACATCATCTGCCCCTTTTATTGGGATTTTATGGCCCCACCAGATTTGCCGGGAAATACACCAATCTCTAACGTTCTTTAACCAATTAAAATAAACTTTCTCCCAACGTTTAGGATGAAACTTCACCTTTCCTGATTTTACTGCTTCAATCGCCGTTTTAGCTAATTGGTCCATTTTTAAGAACCGCTGTTCAGAAGGAATTAACTCCAAAGTGGTGCCACAACGATAACATTTGGGCACTTGATGCGAATAGTCTTTGACTTTTTCTAAAAGTCCAAGTTTTTTTAAATCTTCAACTACTTTTTGCCGAGCTTCCAGCGCTTTCATTCCCTGATAAGGAAGAGGGGCAGCTTTGGTAATTTTCCCTTGCTCGTCGATCACCTGAACCTGCGGCAAATTATGCCTTTGAGAGATTTCATAATCTGTTAAATCGTGAGCCGGAGTGATTTTTACTGCTCCCGTTCCAAATTCTGGATCAACTAATCTATCAGCAATAATAGGAATAACTCTATTAGCTAGAGGCAAAGTTACCTTTTCCCCAACCAATTTTTTATATCTTTTATCTTTAGGATTAACTGCTACAGCCGTATCTCCCAACATTGTTTCTGGCCTAGTCGTTGCGACGATAATAAAATTATCGTCGTCTTTTTTTATGGGATATTTTAGATACCAAAGTTTCCCTTTTTCTTCTTTATATTCTATCTCAAGGTCAGATAGTGATGTTTGGCATCTTGGGCACCAATTAACCACCCTTTTTCCTTTATATATCCAGCCTTTTTTCTGATAATGCTGGAAGCAGGTTTGGACTGCTCTAACATATTCTTTATCCATAGTGAACCTGGTTCGCGACCAGTCACAAGAGCAACCCAACTTTTTGAATTGTTCTAAGATAATGTTGCCGTATTTCTCTTTCCATTGCCAAACTCTTTCAATAAATTGATCTTGGCCCAAATCAAACCTATTCTTCCCCTCCTTTTTTAATTCCCTTTCCACTACGTTTTGAGTGGCGATACCAGCATGGTCAGTGCCTGGCAACCATAAAGCCTTATATCCTTGAGTTCTCTTCCAGCGAATTAAAATATCTTGGCAGACAACATTTAAAGCGTGGCCCATGTGCAGGGAGCCAGTAATATTGGGCGGAGGAATCAAAATTGTGTAGGGCTTTTTCCTTTTGCCAGGTAGTTTATCTGGATTAAAAAAACTACCCTTTTCCCAAAGATTATAAATTTTCCCCTCAACCTTTTTGGGCTCATAGATTTTTGGCAGTTTCGCCATATATTAAATAATTTTATCCTTTTTCTTGATGGTTCGTCTATACTCACCATCAATCCTGAGTATAACCGAAGGATTGATTTTTTTCAATTTTTTGTTAGAATAATCTTGATTTGGCCCCATCGTCTATCGGCCAGGACATTAGGTTTTCATCCTAAAAAGCGGGGTTCGACTCCCCGTGGGGCCGCATGTCAAAAGATTACATTAATCTCAGCCGGGCCCAGGACCTTAAAAATCCCAAAGAGAGAATTATTTACCGCTTTTTTGAAGCTCTTCCCGTCACTCTTTCTTTAGGAACCCTGGGCTTTGTTTTTCTTCTCTCTTGGCTAGCACCAGCAGTGATAGCCATTTTTATTATTGCCTTTGATCTTTATTGGTTGTTAAGAATTAGTTATTTAGCTTGCCATCAAATAGTTAGCTACAAGCAAATGGAAAAAAACCTTATCACCGATTGGACAGCTAAACTCAACCAACTGCCAGCCAGAAAATGGCAAGACATCTATCATCTGATAATCCTCCCTATGTACAAAGAAGGCATTGAGATAGTTAAACCTACCGCCCAGTCTTTAGTCGAAGCTGATTATCCTAAAGATAAAATGATAGTGGTTTTAGCCACCGAAGAAAGAGCCGGTGAGGTGGCTCAAAAAGTAGCTAAAGAAATTAAAAAAGAGTTTGCCTCAAAATTTCCCCACTTTTTAGTAACCACTCATCCCCAAGACATTATTGGAGAGGTGGCCGGCAAAGGTTCTAACGAAGCTTGGGCAGTGAAAAAAACCAAAGAGGAGATTATTGACAAGCTAACTATACCCTACGAGAATATTATTGTTTCCGGATTTGATATTGATACCCGGCCCGAACCCCAATATTTTAGCTGTTTAACCTGGCATTATTTAACCGCTGAAAATCCTTTAAGGTCCAGTTATCAGCCTGTCCCTGTTTACAATAACAATATTTGGGATGCCCCGGCTTTTTCTCGAGTCATCTCCAGCTCGGGTACTTTCTGGCAAATGATGCAGCAAGAAAGACAAGAACAACTGGTAACCTATTCAGCTCACTCCATGCCTTATAAAATTTTTGAAGAATTGGATTATCCTCGAAACATTGTGGCTGATGATTCCCATATCTTCTGGAAGGCCTACTTCCGCTACGACGGAGATTATCGGGTCGTTCCTCTACATTATCCGGTTTCCATGGATGCGGTTATGGCTAAAAATTTATTTAGAACTGCTCTTAATCAATACCGCCAACAAAGGCGCTGGGCTTGGGGCTGCGTAGAAATACCTTATCTTCTTTATGGTTTTTTAAAAAATAAAAAAATCCCCCTTTGGAACAAGATTCGCCACTCTTTAATTGTTATCGAGGGTTTTTGGTCTTGGGCGACGGCGGCTTTACTGATTTTCTTTTTGGGCTGGTTACCTCTAATGCTGGGAGGAGAAAGTTTCAACATCACTTTACTCTCTTATAATTTGCCCAAAATTACCAGTTATATTATGACCGTAGCCATGATTGGCATGGTAATTTCGGCCATTGTCAGTATGTTGCTTTTGCCTCCTCGGCCTCCAGATTACTCTCGCTGGAAAAATTTATCTATGGTTTTACAGTGGCTCTTGCTGCCTGTTACCTTAATTATTTTTGGCACTTTTCCGGCCTTGGACGCTCAAATCAGGTTGTTAGCGGGAAAACATTTAGGTTTCTGGGTTACAGAAAAAGTCCGCAAAAAATCATTCTAGATGTGTTCTCGTTTGAAGCTCTTCTAACTCCCTCTTTAGCGAGGGATATTTTTTTAATTCTGGATCCTCTTTCAGAATTTCTTTCGCCGCCGCTCGTGTTTTTTCAACTAGTTCAATATCTCTTAGGGAAGCCATAACAAAATCAGGGATTCCCCACTGTCTTTGGCCGGTTAAATCCCCTGGCCCTCTCAATTTTAAATCTTTTTCTGCTAATTCAAATCCGTCTTGAGACGACACCATTGCTTTCAGTCGAGGATTGCTTTGAAATTCACTGAAAAGAAAGCAGAATGACTGATGCTTTCCTCTTCCTACCCTTCCTCTAAATTGGTGCAGTTGAGCCAATCCAAATTTTTCTGCTCCCTCTATCATCATTAGTGTGGCATTAGGAAAATCGATACCTACTTCTATTACCGAAGTGGAAACTAAAACGCCTATTTTTTTATTTCTAAAACTTTTTAAGACATCTTCTTTTTCGTCAACTTTCATTTTTCCGTGAAGCATTCCGACGTTTAGGTCGGGAAAAATCTCTTTTGACAATTTTTCATATTCCTTTTTAACCGCTTTTACTTCTGCCCAACTCTCTTTTTCGGTGTCGGCCTCAATCCTGGGACAAATCACAAAGACCTGTCTTCCCGATTTGACCTCCTGTCTTATAAAATCATAGGACTCTCTTCTTTTTTCCGGCGGAACAATTCTGGTAATTATTTTTTTTCTACCTTTGGGGACTTCTTTGATTAAAGATAAATCTAGGTCGCCGTAAATGGTTAAGGCGAGCGTCCGGGGGATAGGGGTAGCTGACATTGAAAGAAGGTGGGGCAGAAAACTCTGTTTCCGGCAAAGTTTTGCCCTTTGTTCTATTCCGAAGCGGTGCTGTTCGTCAATTATTGCCAGCCCTAAGTTTTTAAATTCCACTTTTTCTCGGACTAAAGCATGAGTGCCTATTAAAATATCAATTTTCCCGCTCTTTGTTTTTTCTAAAAGATCGATTCTCTTAATTTTTTTTCCATTGAATAAATTTTCTTTCCCGGTAATTAAACCGATATTTAATTTAAAACCTTTCAGTAAGTCCTTTACTGTTTTTGAGTGCTGTTTGGTTAAAATCTCGGTTGGAGCCATAAAGGCAACTTGAAACCCGGCCCTAACCGTGTTTAAAGCCGCCATTACTGCCACCACCGTTTTGCCAGAGCCAACGTCTCCGTCCAAAAGGCGGTTCATTGGTTTTGGCTTCTCCAAATCTTTTAAAATTTGCCAGGCCGATTTTTTTTGATCGACAGTCAGTTTAAAAGGAAGCTTGGCAGTAAACTTTTTAATTAATTCAAGGTCTATGGGGATAGCTGTTGCTTTTTCTCTGGCTAATTTTAGTTTCTCTCTTAAGATTATAAGCGCTAATTCAAAAAGTTCTTCAAAGACAAATCTTTTTTTCGCCAAATCAGCTTTCTCTAAAACGTCGGGAAAGTGTATCTGCCAAACGGCCTCTTTTACTGGCATAAGATTATACTTTATTTTTATTTCTTCCGGCAGAAATTCGGGGATTTCATTTTTTAATTTGACTAAAAGCGGTTTTATTATAAATCTCAACCACCTTGAAGACATTCCTTCGGTTTCGGGATAAACCGGGATTATTCTTCCTGTGTGAACAGAATCATATTTGGCTCCGTTTCCAATAAACCGAGGAGGAATTTTTTCATAAGCCGGGCTCGATAAATATTTTTTTCCGTTTTTTGAAGTTGTCTTTCCGGCCAGAAAAACAAAATCACCTTTTTTAAAGGTGTTTATTAAATAGGGCTGGTTAAACCAAGTGACTCTTGTGACTCCCGACTCATCGGCAACCCGCGCCTCGGTTATGGTCATTCTTCTTTTAAAAATCCTGATATTCTTAATATCCGCAATTTCTCCCTGGACGCAGGCAGTTTTCCCGACTTCCAAAACAGAAATAGGAGTTATATCTGAGAAATCTTCGTAGCGAAAAGGAAAATGAAAAAACAGTTCGCCGACTGTCTTAATTCCAAGCCGTTTTAACCTTGCTTGGTATTGGGGACCAACCCGAGGAATTTCTTCAACTGGCGTAGTTAAATCCATGTGCCCTCGAAGGGAATCGAACCCCTACCTGGAACTCCGCAAGTTCCCGTTCTGTCCATTAAACTACGAGGGCAAAAAGCGGTGGGAGAGGGATTCGAACCCCCGGTACTCTTCCGAGTACTCCGGTTTTCAAAACCGGTGCAATCGTCCACTCTGCCATCCCACCCCGAAGGACGGGCGGAGAGGGTGGGATTTGAACCCACGATACGAGTATTACCCCGCATAACGGGTTAGCAACCCGCCGCTTTCAACCGCTCAGCCACCTCTCCAACTACTCCCTATTTTAGCTTCAAAATTGACTAAAGTCAACTTAATTTATCCGCGAGCTACTGCTAAACCAATAATTTCTTTGGAGCCGGCTTTTTTAAGGACTCGGGCGCACTCGGTCATGGTAGCGCCGCTGGTATAAACGTCGTTAATTAAAAGAATCTTTTTTCCTCTTACTGTCTCCGGGTTTTGGCAGAGAAACGCCCCTTTAATGTTCTCTTCCCTTTCCTTATCTGAAAGCTCTACCTGAGGTAGAGTATTTTTTATTTTTACCAAAACATTATTCAACAGGGGGATTCCCCAAAATTGGGCTAAATTGTCACCAATCTCTTCTGCCTGGTTAAACCCTCGCCACCTTAATCTCTTTTTTCCCAGAGGCACAGGAACTAAAAAGAAATCAGTAAAGCTTGGCGGCTTCTCGATCAATTGAAAGTGTTCTATTATTAAAGAAGCTAAAGGTTCAGCTAGTTCCTTAATAAAGGGTTCGTATTTAAACTTTTGGATGAGTTTTCTAGTTAAAGGCTTTTGATAGTCGGCAGCAAAATATAAATCAGCCAGTTCAGCCGTGGAATATGGTCGAAGAGGATAAATCCTCTTCTCCTCCCTTCGCTGTCGCTCGGGATTTTGATGAAAACCGGAAATCTCCAAGCATCCTTGGCAATCGTCGCAAAGATAGCTACCTTCTTTTTGACAGCCAAGGCATTGTTTCGGAAAAAAGAGATCAAAAAGATAATTTTTAATTCCTTTCCCCATCGAAATAAATTGAAAATTCATTGAAGATTGAAATGAATTGAAAATTCATTGAATATAGTATTTTTAATTGTATAATGATACAATAAAAGGAGCTATGCTTTGGACGCCCTTAAAATTAATTCCCAAAACATCTTTGGGAATAGACATTGGCACTTCTTCCATCAAGATAGTGGAATTGAGCAAATCTAGAGAAAGAGAGAGGTTAAAAAATTACGGAGAGATAGAGGCCTCGGTCCTTTATCAGAAACCCTTTAGAACATTTGAAAAAAACACCCTTTTATTCTCTTCCCGAGATGTTGCCAAAGCCATAAAAGCAATAATCGAAGAAGCAGGGATGAAGACCCGTCAGGCGGTTTTTTCCATCCCCGATTTTTCCAGTTTTTTTACCACTTTTGATCTGCCGTCCATGGCCAAAGAAGAATTGTCTCAGGCCGTCACTTACGAAGCCAGGCGACACATTCCTTTACCTTTGGGAGAAGTAACCATTGACTGGGAAGTAATTGAAGGCCAGCTTTCCGACCAGAAAAAGTCCTCTCTGAAGGTTCTTTTAGTTGCTGTTCCTAATGAGGTTATTAATCAATATCGAGAGATTGCCAAATTTTCTGAGCTTGAACTCTTTGCCCTAGAAGCCGAAGTGTTTGGTTTGGTAAGGTCGCTGGTTTCTGAAGATGAAAAAAGAGTAATCTTTTTGGTAGATATTGGCGCCCAAAGCACTACTTGTAGCATTATTGAAAAAAAGGTTCTTAAGAAGTCGCACAGCTTTAATGCTTCTGGAAACGAACTGACTGAACAGGTAGCTAAGAGTTTATCGGTTGGTTACAAAACAGCCAAGGATCTCAAAGAGAAATATGGATTGGAGAATATTCCTCTTCCCCGAGCCCATCTCCCCGTTTCCTCTGAAAGTAAAAGCATTAGAGAAATTCTTCTGCCCCTAATTGATATAATCTTAAGAGAAATTGAAAATGTAGCCAGTAATCTTTATCAGATAGAAGGAAAAGAGGTTCAAAAATTCATCATTGCCGGCGGCACAGCTCTTATCCCGGGATTGCCAGAATATTTCCAGGACTATCTCAAAAAGGAAGTAGAGGTGGCCGACCCTTTTGCTAAAATTTTTTACCCACCAATTCTAGAAAAAACAATAAAAAAAATGGGGCCAGCTTATGCTATTGCCGTGGGTATGGCTCAGCGTGGGTTAGAACAAAAATAATCATGGAAATTATTCCCAAAGTAGCTCCCAAATTACCTCCTTGGCAAAATATTCTTTTTTATATTTCGCTAATCACCCTCTTGGTCGTCTTTTTGGGCTATTTTGTTTTGGATTATTTTTTAAACAATGCTTCAAAAGCCCTGGAAGGCCTAGAGGAAACCTTGACTCAAGAGAAAACTTCTTCTGAAGTGGTTTTGGAAGAGAAAGTGTTTGGTTACCAGAAAAAAATTACTGATTTTTCCAAACTAATTGACGAACATCTTTTTACCTCCAATTTCCTTACTTTTCTAGAAGAAACTTGTCATCCTAAGGTTAAGTTTTCTCAACTTAGTTTAGACGCGGCAGAAAATAAAGCCGTTCTTTTGGGTGAAGCGGAAAATTTTTCCGCCTTGGGCCAACAGATTACAATTTTCAAGAAAGAGCCAGTTGTTGAAAATGTGAGTCTGTCAAATATCTTGATTGGCAAAATGGGAAAAGTTGATTTTGATTTAAAACTCTTCCTTCAACCCCAACTATTTAGTTCAAATGAATAAAATTATTACCATTTCCGTTTTATTTTTTCTCGCTTTAGCCTGGGGAATATTTTTTGTTGGCCCTAAGAATGAAGAATTTAGTTCAATAAAAAAAGAAATTGAGGCAAAGAAAACCGAGCTGCGGTATAAAGAAGAATATTTTACCAATTTAGAACAAGTTTCCCGAGAACTGGAAAATTATGAAACCCAGCTCGCTAAAATTGATTCCACTCTTCCTGAAAGTCCGGAATTGCCCGCTCTCTTTGATTTTCTTCAAAAATCAGCTGCCCGTTCAGGACTGGTTCTAACAGGACTGAACGTGGTTTCGGCTATTTCTCTTCCGTCTGCCAAAGAAAAAACAGGGTTTAAAGAGACCCGTCTTGATTTAATTTTAACTGGTTCCTATTCAACGCTTAAAAGTTTTCTTTCTGAATTAGAAAAATCAGCTAGGCTGATTGAGGTGGAATTGCTTACTCTTGCTTCTGGCAAAGAGGGGATAATTAGCTCTAAAATAAGAATAAAGGTCAACTCGTATTAAAATTTAAATTATTGTGGCTGTCACTTTTCTCGAAAAAAGAAAAAGATTAAGATTTTTAATGCCGGTTTTGGCTGGAATAGTTTTAATTACAGCCGTTATTATTTGGCGAGGTTTTTTTGTCAAAGAAGAGCCCTTTCCTACTGAAGAACCTTCACGGCTAACCCACGAGGTAGAAATAAATTTCCAGGTCTTAGAAAGCACTAAACTGGAGAATTTACAAGTTTTTGAAAAAACCCCTCCCTTGGAAGAGGAAGCCGGTCGAGAAAACCCCTTCTTACCCTCTCAAAAAAAATGAGCTTAATTCAACAACTAGTCAAAAAAGGAGTTTTAGAAAAAGAGAAAGCCACCTCTTTAGAATTTGAGATCAAAGAGAGTGGCAAGAAAGAAGAAGAAGTGATTTTGGAAAAGGGAATTACCAGCGAAGAGTCTTTGTTTAATCTAAAAAGTGAAAACTTAAAAATACCCCTGAAAGAGGTAGCCGCTCAAGACATTTCTTTAGAAACTTTAGAGTTGATCCCTGAAGAAACCGCCAAGCATTATCAAATGATCCCCCTAAAGAAAAAAGAAAATCTTTTAGAGGTAGGAATGATTTATCCTGAAGATCTCAAAACCCAGGAAGCTCTGAAATTCTTAGCTCGCCGCGAGAGGTTTAGTTTCCGAGTTTTTCTAATTACCCCTACCACTTTTAACAACCTCTTAAAACAATACCGTACCTTAAGAAGAGAAGTTGGCCAGGCCTTAGAAGAGCTGGAGACCGAATTGAAGACTGAAAAGATTCGGCTTCCCAGAACAGCCGCTGAGTTTGAAAGGCTGGCTGAAGAAGCTCCGATCACCAAAATTGTGGCTGTAGTTTTAAGGCACGCCGTTGAAAGTAAGGCCTCGGATATCCATATTGAGCCCACTCGGAAGAAGTTAAGAGTACGTTTTAGATTATTAGGATTTCTTCATTCTTCCATCCTTTTGCCTTTAAGGATTCACCCCGCCGTAGTGGCTAGAGTTAAAATCCTTTCCAATTTAAAGATTGACGAAACTAGAATTCCCCAAGACGGGAGGTTTTCTACTAAAATAGATAATAAAGACATTGATTTTCGAGTCTCTACTTTCCCTACTACCTTAGGAGAGAAGGCAGCAATTAGAGTTTTAGATCCTTCGATGGGAATGAAAGAATTTGGAGAATTGGGGTTGGAAGGTAGAAATTATGAGACAACCAACCGAGCCACTAAAAAACCTTACGGCCTTATCTTGACCTGCGGGCCAACTGGCTGTGGCAAAACCACCACTCTTTATGCTTTCTTGACTCGCTTAAACAAAGAAGAAAAAAACATTGTTACCTTAGAAGATCCGGTGGAGTATTTTATTGAGGGAGTAAATCAATCCCAAATTAGGCCGGAAATCGGCTACGACTTCCCGATTGGCTTGCGGCACGTTCTTCGTCAAGACCCCGACATTATTATGGTGGGTGAAATCCGAGACGAAGAAACGGCTTCCTTAGTTATCCATGCAGCCTTAACCGGCCACTTAGTTTTGTCCACCCTTCATACCTCCAATGCTTTAGGAGCTATTCCCCGACTGATTGATTTGGGAATTCAACCTTATTTGATTTCTCCCACTTTGAATTGTATTGTTTCCCAAAGGTTGGTTAGAAGACTGTGTGATGATTGTAAAAAGAAGGTTAGGCCTAAAAAAGAGATTAAGGATTTAATCCTTAAAGAGGTAGAAAATCTTCCTCCCCAAGTTAAAAAAACAGTTAAAGTCCCCAAACCTTTAATGATTTGGGAGGCCCAGGGCTGTAAAAAATGTAACAATGAAGGTTTCAGCGGTCGGGTTGCTCTTTTCGAAGTTTTAGAAATGTCTGATAACTTAGAAGATATAATTTTAGAAATGCCTACTGTAGAAAAAATCGCTGGAGAGGCGAAGCTGCAAGGTATGGTTAATATGAAACAGGACGGCATCCTCAAGGTTTTAAGCGGAACAACGACTATTGAGGAAATTTTAAGAACAACCGAAGAATGATGAGAACCTTGTCCTCATCATTACCTTCGCTTTTATAAATAAAAGCTCGGTGAATAATAAAAATATGGTGAAGATGATGAAGAAAATTTTGCTAGTTGAAGACGACCCATTTTTAATAGATATTTACACCACTAAATTGAAAGAAGTGGGATTTTCGGTAGAAGTGGCTACTGATGGGGAAGAAGGAGTGAAAAAAGCTAAAGAGCTTTCCCTCGATTTAATAGTTTTAGATATTGTCCTTCCTCAAATTGATGGTTGGGAGATTTTAAAAAAGATTAAAGCCCATGCTCCCCTAAAAAATACCCCGGTGGTTATCTTGTCTAATCTTGGCCAAAAAAAATGAAGTCGAAAAAGGAATTAAATTGGGAGCGGCTAAATATCTAATCAAAGCTCACTATACCCCGAGCGAAGTAATTGCGGAAATTAAAAAAGTTTTACATTAATTTATGAACAATTATCAGAAACAACTAAAAGAATTGCTGTCGATTACTGTCCAAGAGCAATCCTCGGATTTACATTTTTCAATCGGTCACCCGCCGGTTTTACGTTTATCAGGCAGATTGATTCCTTTAATGAAAAGAAAAAACCTCTCGCCAGAAGACCTAAAAGGTTTAGCTGCAGCTTTAATGGCAGATGACCAAAAAGCCAGATTTGCCGCCCAAAAAGAAGTAGATTTTTCCTATAATTTCACTGAAAAAGGAGCTCGCTTCCGGGTAAATATTTTTCTTCAAAGCGGAGAAGTTTCTTGTGCTCTTCGTTTAATTCCAGCCAAAATCCGAACTGTTGAAGAGTTAAATCTTCCGCCGGTTTTGCATGAGTTCACCAGATCCTCTCAAGGGTTTGTTTTAATTACCGGGCCTTCCTCTCAAGGAAAATCTACTACTTTAGCCGCCCTTGTCGACGAAGTCAATCATACTCGGACCGACCACATTATCACTATTGAAGATCCTATTGAATATGTTTTTACTGACGACCGGGCCATCATTGACCAGAGAGAGGTTTATCAAGATACTCTTTCTTTCTCTCGGGCTCTGCGTTCTACTTTCCGCCAAGACCCCGACGTAATTATGGTGGGTGAAATGCGCGACCCTGAAACCATCGCCACCGCTATTACAGCTGCTGAAACCGGTCATTTAGTTTTTGCTACTCTTCATACTAATTCCGCTGCCCAAACCATTCACCGAGTAGTTGATAGTTTTCCTTCTTCCCAGCAAGACCAAATCCGAGCTCAATTGTCGGGTTCTCTTTTGGGAGTGGTTTCCCAACGACTCATCCCTAGAATTAAAGGCGGCTTGATTCCAGCCTGCGAGGTAATGATTTCCAGCCCCGCTGTAGCTAATCTAATCCGAGAGAACAAAATTCATGAGCTTCCCTTAGTAATTGAAACTTCAGCTGAAAGAGGAATGATCTCTTTGAACCGAGCTCTGGCTAATTTAGTAAAAAGAAAAGAAATTTCCCTAGAAAACGCCCTAACTTATTCCTTGAATCCAGCCGAGCTAAAGATGCTCATCCGCTAATGAAGTTTAACTATCAGGCCAGAAACAAAAAAGGGGAAGTTCAATCAGGTACTGTTGAGGCCTCTTCCAGAGAAGCAGCCATTGTTCTTTTACAAAAACATGGATTATATGTCACCGTTTTAGAAAAAGCCGAAGCTCCTCCGGTTTATGCCAAAAGAATAAAAATTTTTGAAAAAGTTTCGGCTAAAGAACTAGTTTTATTTTCTCGGCAGCTCTCCATTCTTTTTAAATCAAAGGTTTCCTTAGTCGAATCCTTGCAGGTGCTAGCTATTCAAACCAAGAATGCTAGTTTTAAAGAAAAAATTTTTAGGTTAGCTGAAGATGTTGAAGGCGGCACTTCTCTTTCTGGTGCTCTTTCCCGTCATCCTAAAGTCTTCACCTCTTTTTATGTTGCTATGGTTAAAGCCGGGGAAACCTCGGGAAAATTATCTGAAGCTTTAAGCTATTTAGCTGAGCACTTAGAAAGAGAATATCACTTGGCTTCCCGAATAAAAGGAGCGATGCTTTATCCGGCGGTGATTGTTTTGGTAGCTGTGGTGGTGCTGGCTTTAATGATGTTTTTTGTTGTTCCCCAGCTTACCAAAGTTCTTACTGAGACCGGGGGAGAGCTGCCGGCCGTTACTAGAATGATTATTGGCCTTTCTGACTTTTTAAAACACTGGGGTTGGACATTAATTTTGATAATTATTGGTATGACCATAGCCATCTTCAGGTATCATCGTACCAAAAAAGGCAAAGAATTTTTTGATAAGTTTTTTCTCCGGCTTCCTCTAATTAGCCCTCTGATAAAAATGGTTCATTTATCTCGTTTTGCTGAAAACCTTTCTACTCTAATTTCCGGCGGCTTGCCCATCGCTCAGGCCTTAGAAACTACCGGTAATATTGTCGGCAATGCTGTTTATAAAGAAATTATTTTTAAAGCCAGAGACGAGGTAAGAAAAGGGGAGCCCATTTCTTCGGTGCTGGCTCGTTTTCCCGGCGCTTTCCCGCCAGTCTTTACTCAGATGGCTTTGGTCGGAGAAAGGACGGGTACCTTAGATAAAACTTTGATGAATTTGGTTGATTTTTATCAAGAAGAAGTTGACAGAACAATTAATAATCTTTTGGGAATTTTAGAGCCGCTTTTGATCGTCTTTTTAGGATTGGTTGTGGCTGGTTTGATGGCGGCCATTTTGATGCCTCTTTACCGCATGGCCGGCATCTAGTTTTCCACTTGCCCCGTTAGAGTGGAGCATTATACAATAAAGTAACTTGATTATTTTTAGAGGGCCCGAGAATAAGGGTTACTCTAACGGGGCTTGCTTTTTTATTTTGATATATTAGAATAAATTAAATGAAAAGAGGTTTCACTTTAGTTGAGCACGAACGCTTGAAAAGCGGAGGGCGAAACGAGGGGTTTACCCTCGTTGAGCTACTGGTAGTGATTACCATTATTGGAATCTTATCCACTATGGTTTTGGTTTCTCTGGGCGGAGCCAGAGCTAAGGCCAGAGATGCTAAAAGAGAGTCAGATATTAGGCAGATTGTTTTAGCTATGGAATTAGATTACTCAGACGATGAGAAGTATTCTCAATATACTCCTGACGAATGGGGAACAGTCAGAAAAATTTCCAAAGCTACCGGAAACTATTTAAATCCTGTTCCTATAGACCCAAAAGGCGCAGCTTACAGCTGGATAGATAATATTTCTGGTACTACCGGTTGCGATAATCAGAGCTACTGTCTTTTTGCCGAATTGGAAGCTGAAGTTGGCTATTTTTTTGGCGGCTCCAAAAAAGGAACCAGAAAATTAGAGGAGGCGCCAACAGGTTGTCCTTGTTGGTAAAAACTTTTATAAAGAAGGTCGAGAAATAATAATCAACTATTACTAATATGAAAAAGAAAAAGGGATTTACCTTAATTGAATTATTGGTGGTCATTGCTGTCATTGGTATGCTGGCCTCCATTGTTTTGGTTCAGTTGGGGCCGGTCAGAGCCAAAGCCAGAGATGCTAAACGTCGTCAGGATTTCGCTCAGATAGCTCAAGCTATGGCTTTGTGCTATATAGATAAGGATTGCGGAGCCGGAGAAGACAAACACATTAAGCAGGCCGACATGCCAAGCTCAATTGATACCGATAACACTCCAGTCTTGTTAGGTTCAGTCCCCACTAAAACCGGTGACACAACTTATGCTTGGTGGACTAACGTTGGTGATGACCAAACCTATTGCATCTCTGTTGATTTGGAAACGGATGGTTATCTTTGTGCCTCCCGAGCCGGAGTGGTGGAAGGCAGCACTGTGCCTACGGCAATAAAAACCGGTTGTTGCAAATAAGTTTTTCAAAAATAACAAAGGTCGAACCTAACTTGTTAATGATTATTAATCGGTAATTTGTTATCATGATTCAACTATTCACTAGAAAACACCGCGGTTTTACTTTAATTGAATTATTGGTAGTTATCGCTATTATTGGAATTTTAGCCGGGATTGTTTTGGTATCTTTGGGCGGCGCCAGAAGTAAAGCTAGAGATGCCGCCAGGCAATCTGATATGCGCCAGGTGGTAACTGCCCAAGAAATGGTTTACGGCGACGATGAAGCTTATGAAACAGTAGCTGGCAGCACAACTGGAATTCCAGCCATTGCCAATAGCACTGGTACAGAATACTTCCCAGCTACCAACGATCCCAAGTCAGGGTCTAATTATATCTGGCTGGATAATACCGTAGATTACGATGATACCGGTACCGCTTGCGTGATAGGGGAATATTTCTGTGGTTATGCTACCCTGGAAAATAAACCTGCCGAATGTACTGGTACTGCTTATTACTACGCCACCTCAGAGCAAGGAAGTAGGGTGGTTTGTGATACTGCCCCGGCCTACGATGCAGTTGCTAATGATTGCGCTTGCTACTAAGAGAGTTTAGGGAGTCAAAAAACCGGCGGAAGCCGGTTTTTTCTTTGAATTAAAAATGTTAAAATCTAAGAATAATCATGATTATATTAATTCATCTTTTTTATTTTCCTTCTTGGCTTGGCAGCGGGATCCTTTTTAAACTGTATTATTTACCGCTTACAAACTGGTGAAGGGTTTTTAAAAGGCAGGTCTTTTTGCCCTTATTGTAAACACGAATTATCCTGGCCAGATTTAATCCCCGTCTTTAGCTTTCTATTATTGAAAGGCAAATGCCGCTATTGCCAAAAACCCATCTCTATCCAATACCCCTTAGTAGAGCTCGCCACTGCCCTAATTTTTTTATTAATTTTCGTATTCAATATTCAATATTCTATATTCTACATTCTTATTTCCTGCTTTTTGATAATTATTTTTGTTTATGACTTAAAACACTACATTATTCCCGACAAAATCGTCTATCCAGCCATCATTCTTACCTTAATTTTCAATTTCCAATTTACAATTTTCAATCAATTTTCAATTTTTCAATTTTCAATTTTGAGCGCAGTTGGAGCAGCGGCCTTCTTTGGAGCATTGGTCTTAGTTTCCCGGGGAGAATGGATGGGTGTTGGCGATATAAAACTGGCCTTTTTGATGGGATTGGTTCTGGGTTGGCCGAACATTCTGGTGGCTTTGTTTTTGGCTTTTTTTATCGGCGCTATAATAGGATTAGGGTTAATCATTTTGGGAAAGAAAACCTTAAAATCAGAAGTGCCCTTCGGCCCCTTTCTGGTTGCGGGCACATTCATTGCTCTATTTTGGGGAGAAAAGATTATTAATTGGTATATTGATTTATTTAGTCGATGAATAAAAAAGGATTTACTTTAGTAGAGTTATTAGTGGTGGTGGGAATTATTGTTATTTTATCATCCATTATTTTGTCAGACTATCAGACGGGCAGAAAGCAGCTTTCCCTTCAGCGCTCGGTTCATATGCTATCCCAAGATTTAAGAAGAGCAGAAGAGATGAGCATGTCAGCCACGGCTTATAATTGTCCAACCGGCTACAAAATGAAGGGTTACGGGATAAACCTAACTGCCGGGCAAGATTTTTATTGGTTAAAAGCTAGGTGCGAAAACACAACTACGCCCGGAGATTATGACGACCAAACTGTTGGCGGTAAAATAGATCTAGAGGAGGGAGTACAGATATTATCAGCCACTTCTTCTTATGTCTTTTTTTATCCGCCAGACCCCGAAGTAGTTTTTGAAGATAGCGACCCAATGGAGGTAACCCTTTGTTTGAAAGCCGACGCGACTCAGGCAGGAACCGTTCAAATAAATAAAGCTGGTTTAATCAATATCAATGAATAAAGGTTTCACTTTAATAGAGGTTTTAACCGCTTCTTTTGTTATTACCCTGGGAGTAGTTGGGGTTTTAGCTATGGTTAATCAAACTGTCGCCTACACCCAAGTACAATCCTCTCGCCTGACGGCTGCTTACCTTGCCCAAGAAGGAATTGAAATTGTCAAAAATATCAGAGATACCAATTTTCTTCAAATCCACAAAGGAATAGAAGGGGTTAGTTGGGATACTGGTTTAACCGATTGCGCTGAGGGCTGCGAAGCTGATTATAATGATTTAGATTTAGCCTCTACCGATCGTTATCTTAAACTTAATGGCGGGTTTTACAATTACGATTCTAGCACCGATACCAAATTTAAAAGAAAAATTACCATTACTCCAGATACCGACAAATTAGAAGTGGTAGTGGAAGTTTCTTGGCAGGAAAGAGGCAGAGAACACAAAGTTGCTGCTCAAGAAAATATCTATCGATGGTGGGAATAAAATCAAAAAGAACAAAAGGATTTACCTTGGTTGAACTATTAGTGGCTATAGTGATTTTTTCTATTATTGGAGGAATTGCCGCCGGAGTTTTGCTGTCTGGTTTGCGAGCTCAAAGGCAATCTCTGGCTTATCAGGAACTTTTAGGCCAAACCAGTTATCTAATGGAATATATGAGCCGGGCTTTAAGGATGGCCAAAAAAGATTTAGACGGCAGCTGTACCGGTGTCCTTAACTTAAATTATCGAGTGAGCGATAGCGAGGTTGAATTTGTAAATCACAGCGGCGATTGCCAAAAGTTTTATCTCTCTGAAAATCGGCTCAAAGAAGACAAAAACAAGGGATCGCAGATTTCTAATTTAACTTCAGCTAATCTGCGAGTTTCTCGGTTTGATATTGATCCTTTGGGCGGGCTTCAAACCGATGATTTTCAACCCAGAATAGCCATTTTTTTTGGCAATTGAAGGAAAAGAGAAGTCCAAAATTAACATTCAAACCACGGTTTCTCAAAGAAACCCTGACGTACCTAAATGAGAGGTGTCGCTCTTTATTTGGCAGTAGTAATTATGGGCGTTTTTCTTGCCTTAGCTTTAGGTATAGCCACAATTTTATACAGCCAAATGAAAATGTTAAGAGAAATGGGAGATTCAGTTTTCGCTTTTTATGCTGCCAATACCGGCATTGAAAGAGCTCTTTACGGAGTGGCTCAAGGCGATCCCGTGGGTAGCCATTACGAAGGGTCCCTCAACGGTTCTTCTTATTCTGCTGACATAATTGAGCCCACTGCTGACGGGGAGTGCTCTGATACAGTTGCTGATTATTATTGTATTAAATCGGTAGGAGTTTTTGAGAAAAGCCAAACCAAAAGAGCAATCAAAATTGTTAGATAAAACCATGGCCAAACAACAAGCCAAACAGCGGATTGAAAAATTAAAAAAGCTGATTAGTCATCATCGCTATCTTTATCATGTTTTGGATAAACAGGAGATTTCTGATGAAGCTTTTGATTCCCTAAAACACGAGCTTTATAAACTAGAACAGCAATTTCCAGAATTTATCACTCCTGACTCTCCTACTCAAAGAGTAGGGGGCAAGCCCTTGGAAAAGTTTAAAAAGGTAGAACACGAAACCCCCATGCTCTCTATTGAGGACGTTTTTTCTGAAAAAGAACTGCAAGATTGGGAAGATTATCTTAAAAGATTGGCTCCCTCAACTAGGCTTGAATACTTTTGTGAGTATAAAATAGACGGCTTTGCTGTAACTTTGATTTATCAAAATGGAATTTTCAAAACAGGTGCTACTAGAGGTAACGGCAAAATAGGGGAGGATGTTACTCAAAACTTGAAAACCATTGAAAGCATTCCTTTAAAATTGAAAATTGAAAATTGTAAATTGAAAATTCCTGGCTTCGTAGAGGTCAGGGGGGAGGTATATATGGAAAAAGCTGCTTTTGAAAAATTTCGTTCCACTTATGCTAATCCTCGTAATTTAGCTGCCGGTTCCATCCGTCAATTAGACCCAAAATTGGCCGCTTCTCGCCCTTTAAAATTCTTAGCTTATGATTTAGTGACCGATATGAGCCAAAAAAAGCATTCCCAAGATCATCAAATTCTTCCCCTTTTGGGTTTTAAAGTGGATCCAGGAAAAATTTGTCAAAACATTGAAGAGGTGGTGAATTTTTGGCGCCAAGTCGCCAAAAAAAGAGAGCTCCTTCCTTATTTGGTTGATGGAGTAGTGGTCAATGTTAATGATAATTCTCTTTTCCAAAGATTAGGCGTGGTGGGAAAAAGTCCCCGGGGGATGAGAGCTTTCAAGTTTTCGCCAAAACAAGCCACCACCAAAGTTTTAGACATTGGAGTCCAAGTGGGCAGAACGGGAGCTATCACTCCGGTTGCCCATTTGGAACCGGTGAGATGCGGAGGAGTAACCATTACCCGAGCCACCCTACACAACGAAGACGAAATAAAAAGATTAGGAGTAAAAATTGGTGATACTGTGATTATTGAACGGGCTGGAGACGTGATCCCGGCTGTGGCTAAAGTTTTAACTGAGTTAAGAACTGGCAAAGAAAAAGAGTTCCACTTTCCCAGAACCTGTCCTATTTGTCAAACTAAGTTAAGTAAACCAGCGGGAGAAGCAATTTGGCGTTGCCCTAACAAAGATTGCGGAGCTAGAAAGAGAGAATCTTTGTATTACTTTGCTTCAAAAAAATCTTTTGATATTGAGGGACTAGGTCCTAAAATTATTGACCAATTAGTTGATGAAAATTTAATTTCCCAAGCTCCCGACCTTTTTGAGCTGAAAGAAGGAGATTTAATTCCTTTGGAAAGGTTTGCCGAAAAGTCAGCCAAGAATTTAGTAGAAGCAATTGAAGAAAGCAAAAAAATTCCCTTAGTCCGTTTTATCTATACTTTGGGAATTCGCCACGTAGGGGAGGAGACGGCTATTGCGATAGCCAATTATCTTGGTAGTATTGATAAATTGGA
Source organism: Candidatus Paceibacter normanii SCGC AAA255-P19 (assembly GCA_000398025.1). GTDB lineage: Bacteria > Patescibacteriota > Minisyncoccia > Minisyncoccales > Paceibacteraceae > Paceibacter > Paceibacter normanii. The sequence goes on from ASKX01000003.1 coordinate 69,217, forward strand.
AAAGGCCTCTAAAGAAGATTTAGAAAAAATTCCCGATATTGGAGGGATAGTGGCTAAAAGTATTCACGATTGGTTTCAATCAAAGAAAAACCAAAAACTAATTGAAAGTTTATTAAAAGTCGGAGTAAAGATATTGCCGCCAGAAAAAGTAGGCAGAAAACTCCAGGGGCTCGCCTTTGTTTTAACCGGAACTTTAGAAGCTTTGACTCGTTCGGAAGCCGAAAGAAAAATAAGAATGTTAGGAGGACATCCCGCTAGTTCCCTTAGCAAACAAACTGATTACTTGGTAGCCGGTGAAAATCCTGGTTCCAAGCTTGCCGAAGCCCAAAAACTAGGCGTTAAAACAATAACTGAAAAAGAATTTCTTAAATTACTATCTGATTGATGTGGCAGCATTTTAAACAATTAGATTGGCTTTTAATTACCGTTGCTTTACTGTTGGTTGGCATCGGGCTTTCATCAATCTATAGTTCCTCCCTTGGCCAGGGGGATTTTTTGAATTTTAAGAAACAGATTATTTTTTTTGGCATCGCTATTCTTTTAATGCTTCTCTTGAGTTTCTTTGATTGGCGGGCTTTGAGAGAAGATCCTTATTTAATTTTAATTCTCTATTTTCTTTGCTTGGCGGGTTTAGCTGGACTTTTCTTTTTCGCTCCAGAAATCAGAGGAGTAAAAGGATGGTATAAAGTGGGGCCGATTTACGTGGACCCTATAGAATTTACCAAAATTATTTTGATTGTTTTATTGGCTAAATACTTCTCTATGCGCCACATCGAAATGTATCGAGTGAGGCACATTTTACTTTCTGGTTTTTATGTTTTAATACCAGCTTCCTTGATTTTTCTTCAGCCAGATTTGGGTTCAGTTTTAATTTTAGCTGCCCTCTGGGTAGGAGTGTTGATTATTTCTGGAATAAAACTTCGTCACTTTTTAATTTTAGTTTTATGCCTTCTCATGATTTTAATCTTGAGCTGGTCCTTTTTACTGAAAGATTATCAGAAAGAAAGAATTTCAAGTTTTATTTATCCGATAGAGCCCCTGGGAATATCTTGGAGCCAAAATCAAGCTAAAATTGCCATTGGCTCGGGTGGCCTTTTCGGTCAAGGAATTGGCCAAGGATCTCAGACTCAATATGGTTTTTTAACTGAGCCTCAGACCGATTTTATCTTTTCGGCTATTGCCGAAGAGACAGGGTTATTGGGAGTAGCCTTCCTGTTTCTTTTATTTGCGATTTTGATCTGGCGGATTGTGAAAATTGCCATATCAGCTGAGAGCAATTTCCCTCGGCTTTTTGTTTCGGGCCTAGCTATTCTTTTGATTTCTCAAATTTTCATTCATATCGGTATGAACTTGGGAGTCTTACCGATAATCGGCATTTCTCTGCCTTTGGTTAGTTACGGTGGAAGCAGTTTAATAGCCACTTTTGCTGCTTTGGGTATTCTCCAAAACATAAAAATCCGATAGGTTTTTTATAGTTAAAACTTATCCACAACTTAGGCCTTGACTAGGCCTTTTGTTTATCGGAAAATAAGATAATCTGTGTATAAATAAATATAGTATCGGTTATCAAAAACCAAGCTAAAAAAAGAGGACCCAGAAAGCCTGCCTAAGGTCGAAATAGGAGGGTTTTCTTTTAGGTCCTCAGCTTAAA
>ASKX01000004.1 GCA_000398025.1 Candidatus Paceibacter normanii SCGC AAA255-P19
AAGTTTTCCACAAGACAGCCCTTTCTTTAGTTGATATAATACCTTAATCTTTAATAAAACAGCAAAGGTCGAAAAAATTCATATATTCGCAATTCTGCAAAAAGCACGCCGTCACCCTTACGGGCTCCGACTCTTTGTAGGCAAAATGGTTTCAGGTTCTATTTCACCGGGATCACCTCCCTACTTTTCACCTTTCCCTCACGGTACTGGTTCACTATTGGTGAGATTGAGTATTTAGCCTTAGCCGGTTAGTCCGGCCTGCTTCCCACAGGGTTATCTTGGCCCCGTGGTACTCAAGATAAATATCAAGGAGCGTAAAGGAGTTTTCAAGTACGGGACTATTACCCTCTTTGGTATCCCTTTCCAGGGTACTTCCTCTAACTACCCTTTATCTAAATGCTCTCCCTCAGAAACCGAGCACATAGCTTAAGTTTCTATCTATGTGCTCAGCCCCCGACGATATTCTCTTTCAACCCCCGAGCATAAAATGCTCAAGTTTAGGCTCCTTCCTTTTCGCTCGCCGCTACTCAGGAAATAAACTTCGTTCTCTTTTCCTCCGCTTACTGAGATGTTTCACTTCAGCGGGTTCGCCCCCTGCACCGTATGGTACAGGGTAATTTTGCTTATCGCAAAATTAGGTTGCCCCATTGGGAAATCCCCGGATCAAAGGTTGCTAGCCACCTCCCCGAGGCTTATCGCAGACACGCCACGTCCTTCGTCGCCTCAATCTCCCGAGGCATCCACCATTTGCCCTTAATTTGCAATCTTTGGCTAGTAATTAATACTTACAACTTATTATTGTCATTATTAACTTCTCAATGAGCTTTCATTTCCTTTCACTAAATCAAAAACCGCTTCTTGAAAGCGGCTTTCCGAAGCAACAAAAATGCCCCGAAATTATCCGCTTCCTTTGCCGAACTTCGCAGAATGAAGCAAGGCAGGAGAAGAAACAAAGTTTCTTCGACCGTTCAAAATATTTCTAAGCATTCGCATGATGTCAATTTTTATTTTACCAAAACAAAAAACTCTGTCAAGCCCATTATTGTAAAGCCACGGGTTTTTTATTATCGTTCTCTAAGTTTGTTTCTTAAGTCTCGAAGGATTTCAGCTGCTACTTCTTTGCCACCCAAACCAAAAGCAATACCTAAAGAAATTACCAGCATAGCCACAAACCCAGTGAATAGGGTTTCCATAAAAGCTTTGGCAATGCCCAACTGGTGCAGAATAGCTAAAATAGCGAAAATCCAGATTGACCACTTGATGATAATGCTGACCAAATGGCCATAACCCACTTTTACTCCCTCTACTCCAGCTCTAACTATTTTCTCAACAATATCCACGACAATGACAGTAACCACAAAAATAAGAGCAGCTACAATGACATTAGGCAGATAAGCCAAGACGCTCTTAAGAAAACCGGCAAACTGAATAAACCCTAGAATTTCTACGGCGGCCAATAAAAAGACAATCACCAAAACCCATTTAACAATTGCTCCGACGAATTCAGACGCATTTACTTTTAAGTCAGCTTTTTCTAAGGCCTGCTTCCAACCAGCTCTCTCAAAAAGTTGATTAAATTTTATTTTGGTTAAAATTTCTGATATCAACTTCCCTATGCCAACTGAAATAAACCAACCAATGATAAAAACGACTAAAGCCCCAATCAAGGTAGGAATAAAAGCTAAGAATCCTTGCCAAAGGTTTTGCAGGGCTAAGGTTGTAGTTTCAGCCCATGTTTGAACTATCATAAATTTATACGAATTGCGAATATATGAATTTTTTCGACCTTTGCTGTTTTATTAAAGATTAAGGTATTATATCAACTAAAGAAAGGGCTGTCTTGTGGAAAACTTTTTCAAGTGGACCGTACCAGATTCGAACTGGTAACCCCCACATTGCAAATGTGGTGCTCTACCATTGAGCTAACGGCCCTGGTGGGCGTGGTAGGAATCGAACCTACGACCTCTTCTTTATCAGAGAAGCGTTCTAACCACTGAACTACACGCCCAAGACCTCCAGAATGAATAGCTCTTTTTTCACTGGGAAATTGCTTATTCTCTTTTTAAAGATAACACTTAATCCTGTCTCTTTGAAGATATCTAGCCATTCTTTTTCTGACTTAAAAGTAGTCTGATAGGGGTTGCCAAAAAAATTATCAAAAGAAAATCCGTGAATTTTACAAAATAATTTTGACAAAAAGCCCTCTAATAAATCTTCGTAAATAATGATTTTATCCCTGGCTACTCTTTTGGCTTCTATTAGAAGAACTCTGGGGCTTTCAGCATGGTGTAAGACATAGTTTATTAAAACTACATCAAAAGAATCTTCAGGAAAAGAAAGGTGCTGACCGTCAAATCGCTCAAAAGGAATGGAAGAAACATTAACATCCTTTATATCTACTCCAATTACCTCTGCCCGAAAAAAATCCTGAAAGGCCTCTCCAACCAGTCCTGCTCCGCAACCCAAATCAAGAATTTTGCAACCTTTTTTGATAAAAGATGCGCAATCTAAGCACATCTTTTTAGCTGCTTGACGGTAAATTTTGGAGAAAATTCGATAAAAACTCATTTTAGCTTCATCGACCTCTAGATTTGCTGAAACTTCCTAGGATTAAGTCAGGAATGATTTTTTTAAGCGAATTGGGAGTAATTTTTATTGACCAGCTATGGTCTCCGCTATTTATAATAATCTTTGTGTTTTGAAAAAGAGCTCTATCTACAAAGGTGAACAATTTCCATAGATTACCGAAGGGCGGGGTAGCTCCAATTTTTATTCCCTTTAGGTTTTTCTTCATCCAAACCTCTTTGAGAAAATCTACTTTTTTTGCTCGGGCCACTTTTTTTAATTTTTCCTTGTCTAGGTTTTTGTTGGCGGGAATTAAAACTAAGGCAGGGTTTTTATCTAATTTTACGGCTAAAGTTTTCCCTATCACCTTCAAAGGAACCCTTAAGGTGGCCGCTTTATCAAAAGCAGTATAAACCGTCCGGTGTTCTACCGGCTCATATTTTACTTTAGCTCTTTCTAACAGTCTGATTACTTTTTGGGGAACCATATAAATTATTTTAACAGAATAAAAAAATTCCGCAAGAGTTGAGCGGAAAGTTTTTTTCAGGTTTTCAGAGCTGCTCCGAAGGTCGAGACTTTTGGGCTCCTCGACCAACACCTTTATGGTTAAGAAGAGAATTCTCGCTTCTCAACCCTAGTCGACAACTCAAATTAAATGTAGTGATCCACCGACAGCTTCCGCTACCGGTGCCTTGTTACGACTTCATTCTTGTTACCGACCTTAGCTTAGGTCCGATTGCTCGGAATTTCGGCTACTGCCGGCTCCCCTAATGTGACGGGCGGTGAGTACAAGTCTCAGGAACGTATTCATCGCACCATGGCTGATGTGCGATTACTAGCGATTCCAGCTTTATGAGGTCGAGTTGCAGACCTCAATCCGAACTGAGAGGCCGTTTAAGGGATTAGCTCCGCTTTGCAGCTTTGCAACCCGCTGTCGGCCCCATTGTACCACGTGTGCAGCCCAGGGCATCAAAGGGCCACGCTGACTTGGCGTCATCCTCACCTTCCTCCCGGTCATCCCGGGCAGTTTCCCGCGACACATGAAACGCGGGATAAGGGTTACGCATGTTACCGCATTTAAGCGTGCGTCTCAAGATACATGCTGACGACAGCCGTGCAGCACCTGGGCTAATGTCCTTGTGGGTAGTCCTAGCTTTCACTAGGGTTTCATTAGCCTGTCAAGCCCTGGTAAGGTTCCTCGCTTGTTGTCGAATTAAGCCACATGGTCCACCGCTTGTGTGAGACCCCGTCTATTCCTTTGAGTTTTAGCGTTGCCGCCGTACTTCCCAGGCGGGACACTTAACGCGTAAGCTTCGCCACCCGAAGGGTCGACACTTCAGATAGCTAGTGTCCATCGTTTACAGCGTGGACTACAAGGGTATCTAATCCTTTTTGCTCCCCACGCTTTCGTCCCTCAGCGTCAGGACCGCCCCAGCTGAATGCCTTCGCTTTTGGTGTTCCGGTCGATATCAACGGATTTCACTCCTACACCGACCGTTCCATCAGCCTCTAACGTCCTCTAGTCAAGGAGTATCTAGGGCACCCCTTAAGTTAAGCTCAAGGTATTTAACACTAGACTTCCTTAACCGCCTACGGACCCTTTACGCCCAATAAATCCGGATAACGCTCGGGGGTTCTGTATTACCGCGGCTGCTGGCACAGAATTTGCACCCCCTTATTCCTAGGGTACTGTCATCCGAAGATTCCTCCCCTAGAAAAGCTCTTTACACCCCGAAGGGCTTCTTCAAGCACGCGGCGTCGCTGGTTCAGGGTTTCCCCCATTGACCAATATTCTCGACTGCAGCCTCCCGTAGGAGTCTGGCCCGTATCGCAGTGCCAGTGTTGGCGATCGTGCTCTCACACCGCCTACCCGTCATCGCCTTGGTGGGCCGTTACCCCACCAACTAGCTGATAGGCCGCGGGCCAATCGCTAAGCGCCTACCCGAAGGCAAGCTTTACCCGTGAGGGACTATCAGGGATTAGCTAACCTTTCGGCTAGTTGTCCCTGTCTTAGCGGTATGTAACCCACGTGTTACTAACCCGTTTGCCGCTCGCTCGCCTCCTTGCGGAGGCGGCTCGCTCGACTTGCATGCCTGATCCACGCCGCCAGCGTTCATCCTGAGCCAGGATCAAACTCTCAAAAAAAATAAGAAGTTTCGGAGCAACTCTAAAAACCTGATGCTTCGGCAAGCTCAGTATCAATCCTGAGCCCGTCGAAGGACTGATATATTAACTTTTCAAAGTTCAAGATGCAAAAATCAGGAAGAGATTTCCTGATTTCTAACTTTCCTTCGGCTGCCGCTCTAACAACAAGATCAGCTCTTCTTTTTCTTTTTTGCTTTCTTTTTAGCCATGGTCAATGAGCTGTTTAGCTCATCTTCACCCTTCGCTTGGCTTCGCTTCGCTTGGCTTCGCCTCGCTCGGGTATTCAAGGATAAGTCTCTTCAACAAGTTTTATTTTACTTTTTTAAAAAAGTTTGTCAAGAGGCAAACTTTAAAGGTTTAGGGAACTTCTTGGATTCTGGTAATATTTGTTTTTCCCAGCGTCCCCCAATCCTCAGCATAAATAAAAATTACTTTTTCTCCTTTTTTAATATAGCCGCCTTTTTTCGCCTGAGCTAGAGTTTTTTCTATATCAGCTGAACTTCTTTTTTTATAGAAATCACCCTTTCCTTCTTCAAAAAGTAGAGGGACAACTCCATAAAGTAGGCAAAGTCGGTCTCTAAGCTTCCTGTCATTGGTTAAAGCTAAAATAGGTAAGTAAGGATGTAAACGAGAAACCATGTGAGCAGTCATGCCGCCTTTAGTTAAAACTACAAAAGCTCTGATATTTTCTTTCTGGCAAAAAGGGCTCATCCAAAGTTGATAGGCAGAGTAACAGACAGCGGCGGTTTGATGAGTAAGCTTGAAATTAAATCCGGAAACTGGGGGTCGCTTTTCTTCCCAAAAGCGACAGATTTTTTCCATAACTGAAACAGATTTTACTGGATATTTGCCGATAGCTGTTTCACCAGAAAGCATAACTGCATCAGTATAGTCAAGAACAGAATTGGCGACATCGGAAACTTCTGCCCGGGTAGGAGAAGGATCTTCAACCATTGACTCTAACATCTGGGTAGCAACAATGACTGGTTTTCCCGTCTCGGCACAGCGTTTAATAATCTTTTTTTGATAATAAGGCACTCGCTCGAAAGGTATCTCTATCCCTAAATCTCCTCTGGCCAGCATAATTCCATCGGCTGAATCAAGAATTTCTTCAAAATTATCTAAAGCTTGACTGGTTTCAATTTTAGCTAAAATTTTGGCAGATAAAGAAAAGTTTTTAGCTTGTTTCTTCAGAAGCTCAATGTCTTTTTTCTCTCGGACAAAAGAGAGAGCTAGAAAATCAGCTTCCTGTTTAGCTGCCACTGATAGATATTTTCGAGTTGAGGAATTTTTTTCATTGGTTTCTGGAAGATCTAAAAGAACAGCTATTGGTTGGCCACTTTTTTTGGCGACCTTCTTAACTTTTTGGATGAAGGCACTGTGCCAAGGAAGAGTGTTGTGTTTTAAGTTAAAACGAAAAACGCTCGCTCCGGCTTTAATGAGCGAGCTAAGAACCTTCTCCTCTTCGACCGCTGGACCAACAGTAGCAATTATTTTGGTCAAAGACATCTCTTTTAAAATTATCGAGCCAGCAGAGGGATTCGAACCCACGACCTACGCATTACAAGTGCGTTGCTCTACCGCTGAGCTATGCTGGCCTTTATTTATGCTTGGTTGTTTTTTTTAATTCTTGCCAATAGTTATCGCTCTCTTTAGTTTTGTCTTTTTGCGATTTTTCTTTTAATTTTTGGAGCCAATTGGAAGTTTTATTGTCGGTTTTAAGAGAAAGAATTCTAATTTTAGATAAAGTCTTTTGCAAAAAACGTTCGGTAGAAAAAGATCTCAAGCCGGGCATGTTTTTAATCCCCTCCACTGTTTTTTTACACAGGCCTGCCGCTGCTGGTTTAAAACCAGCAGATTGACTAATCTCGGGAAGTTCAACCAAAACCGGGATTTTCCCAAAAACAATCACTCCTATCCCCAAAGCGCTAACAATTAAAATTATTAAAAAAATTACTTCTAGCATTTTAACTCATTGAACATCGAAATAAATCGAAGATTTATTGAAGATTAAGATGAATTTTTAATTCATCGAACATTTTAAAGTGTATATCTGATAAATCTTTTTATTATAATATTCTCACCGAGCTTAGCAATGTGTTCTTCAATCAATTCTTTGACGATTTTATTTTCATCTTTTATCCAGGGCTGCTCAGAAAACGGCACTTCCTCTCCCATGGCGGCAATTTGCAGACATAACTCATGAGCCAGAGTTTGGAAATCTGGAGACTTAGCCACAAAATCTGTTTCACAATTTAATTCCAAAAGCACGCCAATTTTTTTGTTAGGGTGAACATAACTGGCAATAATCCCTTGATTGGCTTCTCTTTCAGCTTTCTTTCGAGCTAAATCCCGACCCCACTTTTTAAGAATGCCCTTGGCTTTTTCTATATTTCCCCCGGCCCTTTCTAAAGCCGCCTTACACTCAGATATTGAAACCTCGCTTTCCTCTCTTAATTTTTTGATTTGGTCAATGGTTATCATTATTGTTTACCAAGTTTTTCTTTGACTTTAGGTTTAGCTTTTTTAATGGCTTCTTTTACCTTATCTAAAATATATTTTACCGAGCTTCTAGCATCATCATTAGCTGGAATAGGATAATCGGCTAAAGTAGGGTCAACGTTGGTATCGGCTACGCCAATCACCGTTATCTCCTTTGCTCTGGCTTCCTTTATTGCTAAATAATCTTTCTTCATATCAATGACAAAAATGGCATCCGAAAGTCGATTTAATTCTTTTATCCCGCCAAATTTTAGCTCTAAATTCTCTAATTCTTTATTAATTTTAGTTTGCTCTTTTTTGGTATATTTTTCCAGCTCCCCTTCAGCTTTTCTTTTTTCAAGATCTTTAAAATATTCAATTCTTTTTTTAATACTTTCGAAGTTGGTAAAAGTCCCTCCTAGCCACCTTTCAGTAACATAGGGTAGGCCGCATTCTACGGCCACCTCTTTTACTAAATCTTTAGCTTGAATTTTGGTCCCAACAAAAAGTATAATTTTCCCTTCAGAAATAATTTTTTGGATAAAATCTAAGGCCTCTTTAAATTTCTCGGCTGTTTTAGTTAAATCAATAATATGGACGGTATTTCTTACTCCGTAAAGATAAGGTTCCATTTTGGGGTGAACTTTAGAGGTTTTGTGACCAAAATGTAAACCTACCTCACCCATTTCTTCTGGGTCAAGCTTAATGCCAGCTTCTTTGGCCTTTTCTTTGGTTTCTGCCATATCTTTTTATATATCACAAAAAATAAATGAAGACAAGTTTTTGTACCTTCGCTTCGCTCGGCGCTCAATGAAGCTAAGGCTTCATTTCGACCTTCGTCCGCTCTGGCGGACTCGGTTCTTGATTTTTCAATAGCTATAGGTTATTATAGAAGGCGATAGTCGATAAATATTAAATTTATCTTGATGCTCAATGAAGCTAAAGCTTCATTTCGATCTTCGTTTTTAATAAATTAAAAACTCGATGAGAAAAGATATCCATCCAAAATATTATCCAAATGCCAGGGCCCAGTGCGCTTGTGGCAATACTTTTACTGTTGGCTCAACTAAGGAATTTATTGAAGTAGAAATCTGTTCTGCCTGCCATCCTTTTTATACTGGTAAAGAAAAGATTGTTGACACTATGGGAAGAGTCGAGAGGTTTAAGAAGAGATTAGCTAAAAAGACAGAAATGGAAAGTAAAAGAAAAAAAGGGAGTCGATGAATCTATGGGAGATATCACAGAAATCCGTAAAGAATATAAAAACCTTCTAGAACAACTCAGTAACCCTGAGTTGATTTCGAATTGGGAGAAGTTTGAAGAACTGACTAAAAGAAAGGGCCTTTTGGAAAAAATTATTGAAAAAGAAAAAGAACTACAAGAAATAAAAGACGAAGTCGAGGAGTCAAAATCAATCCTTTCGGCCAGAGACGACCAAGAATTAGTGGCTTTAGCTGAAACAGAAATTTTAGAGCTTAGCGAGAAAGAGAAAAGTTTAGAAAAAGAATTAGAAGGTTTAATTAAGGGGGGCGGAGAAAAAGAGAAGCCACATTCGGTAATCATTGAAATTCGGGCGGGAGCTGGCGGCAAAGAAGCAGCTTTATTTGTTGGGGATCTATTCAGGATGTATTCCAAATACGCCCAAAGTCAAGATTGGCGACAAAAAGTTTTAAACTCTCATCCTGCCGAATTGGGTGGCTTCAAAGAAATAATTTTTGAGCTAAAAGATGGTGATGTATTTTCAAAAATAAAATATGAAGGGGGTGTCCATCGAGTCCAAAGAATCCCGGAAACCGAAAAAAGCGGCCGAATTCACACCTCCACTTCTTCTGTTGCCGTTTTACCAAAACCAAAAAAAGCAGTAATTAAAATCAAGCCGGAAGATTTAAAAATTGACACTTACCGAGCCTCAGGCCCGGGCGGCCAATATGTCAACCGAAGAGAAACAGCCGTCAGAATTACTCACTTACCTACTGGCCTGGTGGTTACTTCCCAAACTGAAAGAAACCAGCTCCAAAATAAAGAAAATGTTCTGGCCATTCTGGAAGCTAAACTTTTAGAAAAGAAAGAGGAAGAAGAAACATCAAAAATTGGCCAAAAAAGACGCTCGCAAATAAAAAGGGCTCGTCGAGCCGATAAAATTAGGACTTATAATTTTCCTCAAGATAGAGTTACCGACCACCGGATTAAAAAATCCTGGCACAATATTGAAGGAATTATGGCCGGTAGACTAGATCCTATAATTGAGGCTTTGCAAAAATCTTTAGATTAACCCCGGGGTTAACCTGCCCTTTCTAGAGCTTCAATATCTTCAGTATATTGTTTAGTAATAGCCATTACCGAGTCGCCATAGAAACGATATCTTGTATTAGTGGTGCCAGAAAAATAGATCATGACTGCCTTCCATTCAGCATTGTAGGTTTGCTGGGTTGCTCCGTAATCGGCTAAATATAAAGCGGCAGCTAAAAAAGAATCTTTAATATTCCAGGGATCGGCTGGCTGGCCGGTTATTTTTTTTACTCTGTCTTTATAAATCATCCAGGTCGAGGGAATAAACTGAGCCGGGCCCATAGCTCCCCCATAACCAAAACTCATTGGACAAGAAACCGGCGTATTATAAGGGTCTCTCCCTAACTCTTTAGTAATCTCCAAGAAAGGCCCCACGTCTCGCGAGGGCTTCATTACTCCAGATACTTTTTGGCCATTATAAACCACCACCCCATCTCCAGTTTTTGGGTCTTTAAGGTAGCATTGACCAACATTTTTACCAATATTTGATTCTTGAGTTAAAACCGCTAATAAAAGAGCTGGTCTGACGCCGGTAATCTTTTCTATAGATTTAGCAATTTCATAGGCCTCACCGAAAGTAGGGGCTTCGGGCACACCAATTAACTCAAAAATTCTGGCTCTAATTTCGGCTGCCTGCTGCTCCACTACTTCCTTTTCACTAAGATATTTTTGATACTGAGTCTCAGTTAATTTTAAAAAGTAATTTTTCTCTTGATTGGTTTCTTCGCTTTCTTGTTTCTGTAAAGTTTGGATTTCCACCAATTTCTCTAGGTCATCTTTTTCGACATCTAAAGATTGCTTTTGGCCTTCTAGATAGGATTTAAGGCTTTTGACATTTTCTAAAAGTTCTTGGTTTTTAGAATTAAGCGTTTCTAAAGCCACCAAATTATCAAAAAAACTGGAAAGGTCTGGCTCAGAAAGCAAGATCTCTAGAAGGCTTTTTTGATCTTCTTCGTAAATCGACCTAAGAATGTTGGCTAATTTTCCCCTAGAGTCCCAAATTTTGGCTGAAGTGTCATCAATCGAGCTCTGGGTATCTTCTATTTGAAGACCTAAGTCTTCTATCATAACATTGCTCTGATATATCTGGAGATCTAATTTTTTAATTTTCTGCCGCAGGACATATATTTGGTTTTGGAGGGTTTTCTTTTCTTGTTCAGTTTTACTGATATCCTTTTCATACTGATCAATTTGCTCTTCTAGTTTTTCAAGCTCCTCCTCTAAAGCTTGGCGCTCTTCAGTTGGGTCCAAGGCTAAACTCTGAAAGCAGGGTAAAGCCAAAGCTAAAAGCAGAGTCGATAATAAAACCAATTTTAAACTTCGCATAATTATTTCTCCTCTTTTTCTTTCTTTTCCCGCCCAGATTCTTCTGGGCGAGGCTCGCCCTCTTCGGGGGCGGCTTCCTCTACTTTCTCGACCTCTTCCACTTTTTCCTCAACTGGTTTTTCTAGTTCTTCTTCAACTTTTGCCGGTTGGGCGACAAAAGCAACGGTCTCCTCTGGCTCTTTCAGAACTTTCACATCTTTAGAAACATTTAAATCTTTAATTAAAATGCTGTCTTCAAAAGTTTTTAAGATTTCGATGTTAACTTTAATTTCGTGGGGAAGATTTTGAGGCAAAGCTTTAACCTCCACCTCGTGGATATTCCTAACAAAAGTTCCGCTCAATTCTTTTACGGCTGGCGCTTCTCCTTCAAAAACCAAAGGCACTGTCGCTTCGATTTCTTCATCTAATCGCGGCTGATAGAAATCAACATGAACCGGTTTTTCAGTTAGAGGATCTCTTTTTACTTCGTGAATCAAAACTGGTATTTTTTCTTTTTCTTTTTTCCCCTCAATGTCTAAAGACACCAGAGAACTCTCTCCAGCTTCCTTATAGAGCTTCTCAAATTCTTTCAAATCAACTTCTAAAGGAAGGGTTTCTTTAACTTTTGGCCCGTACAAAACCGCTGGTAAAATGCCTTCTTTTCTTAGGTTTTTTACCTTTTTTCCTAGCTCTTTCCGGATTTTAGCTGGAAGTATAAGCATTATTTAGCAAGATTTTAATTTATTAAAATCGCAGCTGGAGATTAAGCTTTAGCTTCAGCGACTTCTACGGATTTTGAATCTCTTTTCCAGTTGTTTAAGAGTTTCTACTACTCCAGTATATTCTAGCTCAGACATTGACAACATAGCCGCTCCAAAGAATCCTTGCCGCCTGATTTCTTCAGCTTTCTGGGAAACCTTGTTCCTGACATAATCCCAGTAAGGCTGGTCAAAACAGTCAGCTGGCTCGGTTAGCTTACCATTTTTGACTGAAAAAGCCAAGCAACTCACCACTGGCGGCCCGTCAAAATAGGAAATTGAAGAATTTTTCTTCACTGGCATTAAGGGCCCATTATGAGAACCACGCATAAATCCTGCCACATAGTGTCCGATGGTATAAGGAGAAAGAATTTCTCCGGTAGCCGGAAAGTCATGTTGTGAACGAACCAACATCACTGGGTCGTCTTTGCCCACGTATTTCCCGGCAATGTTGTGTAATCTGGTAGTACAAGCTGCCACTGCCTGCTCTCCATTGGCCCTGGACCATATTGATTCAACCACAAATCTTTCTGGATCTCTTAACAAAACGGCTATATCATAAATCTCTTCGGGAGTGACCAATTCAATGAAGCGATCAGCTTTAGTATAAGAAACATCCATAATCATGAACTTAAATCCTTTCTTTATTTTTGGAGAAAGGAGTAAACCAGCATTATACATCGGGTCAGCAAAGGCCAAATAGAGAGGTAGATCAAATGCTCCGGGATCAGTTTTATCAGCAGCAAAGAATAAAAAGGGTTCAGCTGGCCTTTCCTCAATTTCCATTTCAGCTACGGCTGGCCCCATTCCTCTAACATTGCCAGCAAAACTTTCTTTTAACAAATCTTGGCCGGCTCCATAAAGCCCTTGGTCTTTAGCCGCCTTAGTGCCGACAATAAAGGCGTCCCAGCAGAGTTTATGAATTTTTTCATTTAACACACCTTTTTTGTGGGTAGAAAGAATAGCAATATCGTCGCCGGTGTGGCCAACATAAACATCAATGATTAAGCCTTTTCCTTTTTCCTTTATGTATTTTTCCACTGTCTGAAGCAGCTTTTGGCTGGGCTTAATATGCCCGCCGATAGAGCCAATGTCCGCTTTAATAACACTTAGAGTTAATTTTGCCATATAATTAATGCTGGCATAAATGCCAGCTCGGTTAATAATTATTTCCGACCTTTTATTTTAGCAAGATCTAAGATTGTTTTAATAACAGTATCAGGATTTAAAGAGATTGAATCTATCCCCTCTCTAACCAAAAATTGAGCAAACTCTGGGAAATCGCTGGGCGCTTGGCCGCAAATTCCTATGTTTTTCTTCTTTTTTCTGCAAACTCTTATCACCTCCTCAATCAACTTTTTAACTGCTTCATTTCTTTCGTCAGAAATATAGGAAATCTGAGCATTGTCCCTGTCTACCCCCAGGGCCAGTTGGGTTAAATCGTTTGAGCCAATACTCATTCCGTCAAAAATCTCTAAAAACTTCTCAGCCAAAATAACATTAGAAGGAATCTCGCACATAACAATAGTTTTTAAATCATCTCCTCTTTCCTTCAGCCCCTCTTCTTTCATTATCTTGACTACTTTTTCTCCCTCCTCTATTGTCCGGCAGAAAGGCACCATGACTGTTATATTTTTTAATCCAAACTCCTCTCTGGCTTTTTTGATCGCTTGACATTCCATGCTAAAAGCTGGCCGGAAAGATTTATCTAAGTAGCGAGAGGCTCCTCGGAAACCTATCATGGGATTGGCTTCAATTGGCTCAAAATCTTTCCCGCCAACTAAGGCTGCGTATTCATTAGTTTTGAAATCAGAAAGCCTGACAATGACTTCTTTTGGCCAAAAGGCAGCAGCAATTTGACTAATTCCTTCAGCTAATTTTTCAACAAAATATTTCTTTTTATCCTTGCAGCCTGCTGTAATTTTATCAATTTCTGATTTTACTTTTTTGTCTTTTATTTTCTGGTAATGATAAAGGGCCAAAGGATGAATTCTAATTTTTTCAGCTAAAATAAATTCAATTCGAGCCAAACCTACTCCGTCATTTGGCAAAAATGAAGTTTTGAAAGCAATTTCCGGAGCGCCAATGTTGACCATTATTTTGGTCTTTAATTTAGGAATTTTCTTTAGGTTATATTTTTTAATCTGAAAAGGAACTTTTCCAGAATAAACTTTGCCATCTAATCCTTGAGTGCAGTCTACCGTAACCAGATCTCCATTTTTTAGAACTTTGGTGGCTTTTCTCGTTCCGACAATACAAGGAATCTCTAATTCCCGAGAAACAATAGCGGCATGAGCAGTTTTCCCTCCTTCCTCTGTAATAATGGCTGAAGCTAAACGCATTATTGGCACCCAATCGGGATCAGTCATTTTAGTTACCAAAACTTCACCCTTCTGGAGCTGATTCATCCTTGAAACATCAGAAATGATTCTAACTTTTCCTACGCCAATTTTATTACCAATAGCGATGCCAGTTAAAACTGATTTCTTCTTAGCTTTAATTTCATATTCTTCGTAAACCTTCCCAATTTGAGAAGCATGGACGGTTTCCGGCCGTGATTGGACAATAAACAATTGACTAGTTTTTCCATCCTTAGCCCATTCGATATCTTGAGGGTATTTATAATGCTCTTCGATTATCGTTGCCCATTTAGCTAAAGTTAGGATTTCTTTATCAGTCAAAGAAAATTTTAATTGTTCTTTTTGAGCAACGGGAACTTCTTTTAAGCCACCTTTTTTAGCAAATATGTATTTCTTTGTTTTTCTTCCTAAATCCTTAACTATTATCGATTTGTATCCCTGTTTTAAGGTGGGCTTAAAAACATAAAATTCATCCGGGGTAATTTTTCCTTTAACAATCATTTCTCCCACTCCCCAGATTGAGTTAATCAAGATAACATTTTTAAAACCGGTTTCGGTGTCTAAGGTAAAAATAATTCCCGAAGAAGCTAAATCCGACCTGACCATTTTTTGAACGCCGACAGAAAGGCCGAATTCCATTTGTCCTATTTTTTTCTCTTCCCTGTAAGCAATGGCTCTGTCGGTAAAGGTTGAAATAATGCTTTTTTTGACCGCTTTTAACAATTCTTTTTCTCCTCTTATGTTAAGATAAGTTTCGAACTGGCCCGCAAAAGAAGCGTTCGGCCTGTCTTCCGCAACGCCGGAAGTGCGTACGGCCACATCGGGATTTGCCCCGTATTTTTGAGATAGTTTCAAATAAGCTTTTAAAATTTCTCGTTTTAAACTGTCGGGAAATTTTCCTTTTAAAATCGCTTCTCTGCATTTTCTGCCGGTTTTTTGGATGCTTTTTATGCTCTTGGGATTAAATTCTTTAAAAAATCCTTTAAGGACTTTATCCAAGCCGTTTGCTTCCAGAAATTTCCAATAAAAATTAGCTGTGAGGGCAAAACCATCTGGGATATTAATCCCCCTTTTTGCCAATTGAGAAAACATTTCCCCCAAAGACGCATTTTTCCCTCCCACCAAAGACACGTCTTTTATAGAAATATCCTTAAACCAAAGAGTGTATTTTGAAGCTTTTTTTTATCATTTTTCAATTATTTTTTTTATTTTCTCGACGATGCCAGGGTTGGCTAGGGTAGAAAGATCGCCAAGCTCTTCGCCAATAAATAGTTTTTTTAAAACTCGCCTCATAATTTTCCCTGATCTGGTTTTAGGTAGGTCTTCCACTAAATAAACTTCTTTTGGTACGGCAATAGGACTAATCTCTTTTCTTATTTGTCCAACCACCTCTTTTTTAACCTCGGCGGCTGGTTTTTCCCTTTTATAAACAATGAAGGCAACTGGCACTTCGCCCTTTATTTCATCGGGAATACCAACGACGGCACACTCAGTAATTTCTGGGTGTGAATTAATTGCTGCTTCCAGTTCGCCAGTAGTTATTCGATGGCCAGCCACTTTTATCACGTCGTCTACCCGGCCAACAATTCTAATTAGACCATTTTTATCGATGATGGCAGCATCAGAAGTGAAATAAATTTTCTTTCCGTATTGACTCCAATAAGTATCTAAATACTTCTTGGGATTTTTGTAAACTCCTCTTAAAAGACCGGGGGCAAAAGGAGGCAGAATAACTAAATTCCCCTGTCTACCAACAGGCAGGCTTCTTTTCTTTTCATCTAGAATATCCACCTTTACCCCAGGAAAAGGTAAACCAGTAAAAGCCGGCCTAAAAGGTCCGACTCCGGGTAAAGAAGTGATTAAAATTCCACCGGTTTCTGTTTGCCACCAAGTGTCAACAAGAGGACATTTTTCTTTTCCCACATTTTTGAAGTACCAAAGCCAGGCTGTTTCATCAATGGGCTCTCCCACTGATCCTAATAATCTTAAAGTTTTAAATTTGTGTTTTTTAAGAACGCCTTTCCCGTATTTTTCAAACATTCTAATAGCTGTGGGAGCTGTATAAAAAATGGTCACCTTGTACTTTTCAATAATTTTTGCCCATCTATCCGAAGTTGGCCAATCAGGCACCCCTTCATACACCAAAGTTGTTACTCCATTAAGTAAAGGAGAATAGATGGTATAAGTGTGTCCTGTAATCCACCCGGGGTCAGAAGTGCACCAAAAAATATCTTTATCATGTAAATCAAAAATCCATTTGCCGGTAGAATTAGCTTGAACACTATAACCACCACAAGTATGAACGCAACCTTTGGGTTTACCGGTGGAACCTGAAGTATAAAGGATGAATAAAGTATCTTCGCTATCCATTGTTCTCGCTTTACATTGGCTACTTTCATTTTTTACTAAATCCTGCCACCACAGATCTCTATCCTTTTTCCAATTAATTTTATTTTTAGCTCGCTTAACTACAATTACTTTTTTGACTTCGGTTTCCTTAACTCCTTCGTCAGCGTTTTCTTTCAAGTTGATAACTTTTCCCCGTCGATAGTAACCGTCGGCTGTAATTAAAATTTTAGCTTTGGTATCTTGTAATCTAATCTTCAAGGCAGTAGAACTAAAAGCAGAAAAAACCACACTATGAACAGCTCCAATTCTAGCGCAAGCCAGCATAGCAATTGTTATTTCGGGGATCATTGGTAAATAAATGCCGACTCTATCCCCTCTTTTTACTCCCGATTTTAAAAGAGCATTAGCAAATTTATTAACTTGTCTTAATAATTCGTCATAGGTGTAAATCTTAGGGCGCTCCGTTGTTGGTTCGGGTTCCCAAATTAAAGCTATTTTGTCTTTTTTTTCCGGTAAGTGTCTATCTAAGCAATTTTCAGTAATATTTAACTTCCCTCCCAAGAACCATTTAAAATAAGGGGGTCTGTGTTCAACGCCCTTCTGCCAGGTTTTAACCCAGACTAGTTCTTTAGCCAAACTTTCCCAAAATTTAACCGGGTCTTTATTAGCTTTCTGGTATGTTTTTTTATCAGATATCCAGGCCTTTTTTTGAAATTTTTTGGTTGGGAAATATAAGTTTCCCTTCTTGGTTAATTTTTGGCTTTTCATTTAATCTTTTTTACCTCTTTTACTTTCTTGTGTAATTCAAATTTACGAGAACGGAACCAGTGCCTCATCCCAAAATAGAAAATTGCTGCGAAAACAAAAATTAAAACAATGCTCCCCAAAAACTGAGGATGAAGTAGCTGATAATTGGTCATTGAAGACAATCGGAAGAAAGTTGCCATCAAAGAAATAATAGTTACCAATTTTAAGGCATCTACTTCCCGCTGAACATTTTCTTGATAAAACATATTCAAGAGATCGAAGGTGGAATCGGCATAATCTTTGGTCATTTGCCACAAACTGGTCATATATCTATGAGCGTTGGCTAAAGTGCCAAATTGATAGATTGATAAAGATCTCAATATCTCCTCCAAGCCCTTCTCTTTGGCTCTTTCTTGGCGGATGGTCATAAAATTTTCCATTTGAGCTAAACGGGCTTCAACAAAAGAAAGGGTTTGTTTGATTTCCATTAAAGAGTTTCTTACCTTAGGAAAGTCCCGAAAAAAAAGAACCGGCTGAGAGCGAATCTGATGGACTTCTTCCCAAATAGCCCGGTGGGCTCGCAAGTAGCCGTTGAGTTGGGCGGTAAATTCTCGGAAAAAAATAGAATACTTGATTATTTCTTCGATTTGAATATCTTTCTCCTCTGTTTTAACGTTTAGAACAAATAGTTTGTTACCAGAATAGATTGATATCTCAGGAGCATCGACAGAAGACCGAAGCGAATCTTTAATCTGGGAAAACAAATCTTTAATCTCTCCCTTCTCAGCTCCAGAAGCCACAACAATATAGGGCAGGATTAGCTCTGTTTCAGCTAATCTTTTGGGAAGGGGGGCGCCAAGGCTATAAAGATAGCTTACTGCCGGACCGAACTTCTTTTCATAGAAACTTTTGAGGGTCTGAAAATCTTTTTTAAGGTCTTGATAGTCTTTCTTTAAAAAAATAAGTCCGTCTTCGTAGAACAGCATTTCCAGATTATTGAACTGGGCCCAAACATTATCAAAAATCTCTTTCTCCTCCCAGCGAACTTTTTTAGGACTTAGACGCCTAAAAAAGGTGGTGAGTTTTGCCTGGTCCAAATCCAATTCGCTCTTTCCTGTTTGTAGAAAATGAAAAAACTCTTTCAGGTGCAAACTAGTTCGTTGGAACCAGGTTCCAATATAAATTTTCTCAATTTTCATATTATTTCAGTATACACCGAACATTCACATTGTGAAAGTGAAGGTTAAGATGAAAACAAAAAAGCCGTGCAAAAGACGACTTTTCTCGGCTCAAAAGAATGCCGATTTTTAAGCTTTCTTCCCTATATACTCAGCAAATTCAGCCAATCTACAAGAATAACCCCATTCGTTATCATACCAAACTACCACTTTGACTAAATTATCAATGGCCATTGTTGAAGGAGAATCAACAATAGCTGAAAAGGAATTACCAATATAATCTGAAGAAACTAAAGGGGTATCTTCCACTCCCAATATTCCTTTTAATTCTTTCTGCTGGGAAGCTTTTTTAAAGGCGTAATTTACCTCTTGGGCACTAGCTGGTTTTTCCAGCTCACAAATTAAATCTATCACTGAAACAGTTGGAGTGGGAACTCTGAAAGCGATGCCGTCTAATTTTCCTTTTAGTTCCGGAATAACATTACCAATGGCTTTGGCTGCTCCAGTAGTGGTGGGAATGATATTTAAAGCGGCTGCTCTGGCCCTTCTTAAGTCCTTGTGGGGCAGGTCTAAAATTCGCTGGTCATTAGTATAACTGTGGATGGTGCTCATAAACCCTCTAATGATTTTGAAGTTGTCATTCAAAACTTTGGCTGTTGGAGCCAAACAATTGGTAGTGCAAGAAGCCATATCAACAACCTCATCTTTTTGGGAGTCAAATTTCTCCTCGTTTACTCCCAAAATATAAGAAGGGATTTTTTCTGGAGTTTTAGAGGGCGCGGAAATTATCACTTTTTTGGCTCCAGCTTTCAAGTGCTTCCCGGCTCCTTCGTAATCGCGGAATGCTCCGGTACATTCCAAGACAATGTCAACTCCCAAATCCTTCCAGGGCAGGTTGGCTGGATCTTTTTCAGCCAAAACTTTGACCTTCTTTCCAGCTGTTGTTCCATCCACTAATAAAGAATTTTCAGAGAATTTTACGTTTTTTTTATAAATCCCGTAAAGGGAATCGTAGCGAAGCAAATGGGCCAGGGTTTTGGGATCACTTAAATCATTAATAGCTACCATCTCTAAATTGGGGTGGTTGTCTAAAATCCTTCTAAAAGTTGGCCGGCCGATCCGGCCAAATCCATTGATAGCAATTTTAATTGGCATAAAATTATTCCTTGATAGTCGAAGAAGATAAATCTTCTTCTCCACCCTTCGCTCGGCTTTGCCTCGCTCGGGTTTTTAACAATTTACTTATTTTCTCTTTATCAAAACCTACAATCATCTTTCCATCAATTTCTATTACTGGTACCTCCATTTTACCGGTTTTTTTTATCATTTCCTCCTGAGCTTTTTCATCGTGAGAAACATCAATTTCTTTAAATTTTACCTTATGCTCTTTCAAAAACTCCTTTAAAGTAAAGCAGTAAGGGCAACCCAGAGTGGTAAAGAGTTTAACCATATTGATTTTATCTATTCTATTTGGTTAATTAACTCTTGTACCGAATCACACACATTGGAGGGTTGGCTGTCTGTCAATTTACAAATTAAGGCAGTTAAGGCTTGAGATTCTCCTTCTTCGCCCGAGTTTGACCCAGAACCAACCCTGGAATATTTACATCCCAGGACTAAAGTTGGCACACTGCCGGTGCTGTATTTGAAAAATATATCTCTATCAACATCAGAATCTAGGTTGTTATGGAATGAAATATATCCTTCAAAATTTTCTGCCACCTTTTCTATTACAGGATGTTCCCAAGCACAATGTGAACAACCGCTCGAACCAAAAAAATAAACAATGGGTTTCCCCTCTTCTTTGCAAGCTTCATCTTCGTTCACTGAAAAATTGCCGATAGTAACTCCTTTTTGAGTTGTTGGCTGTTCTTCTGATTCTTCTCCGCCAGTTGGCGGATTTCCTTCTAAATCGTAGCCATCGGGGAATAAAAATTTTCCGTCTTTGGTCGCATAAGATTCATATTCTTTTTCTCCAACTTTAAGACGGATTTTTAAAAGGTCTTCCTCTACCACTTCTGTTACCTCTATTAGAGAAGCCGTAGTCCCTTGAACCAAATTCCCGTTGATAAAATCTACAGCTTTTTTAGCTATTTCTTGGAGAGAAGGAGTCTCTTCTTGAGAAACTGGCTCTGAGGCCTGATTTTGATTTATATAGACAAAAGCGCCAGCAATTACAACCCCAGCCATAACTATCGATAGAGGAATTAGAACTTTGTTCATACGAGCTTACCCTACCACAAATCTTACTTATTGTAAACCCTATTTAGTTCTTTTAGTAATTTCTCGCCGTCTATGCTATACATTTTACAAATCTCCCCGATTTTTAACCGCTCCATTTCAAATTTAGCGAAAGGACAACTCAAACAGGGCAAATTATACTCTGCCAAAATTTCTGCTGCTTTTGGGCTCTCCAAAAGTTCAGCTAAGGTTGTGTCTTTAATAATCTTGGGCATTGATTAACCTGCTAGCCAGCCACCATCAATAACTACTGTCGAACCTGTTATATAAGAGGATTGGCCTGAAGCTAAAAAGAGGACTAAATTGGAGACTTCTTCCGGCTGACCCATTCTACGCATTGGAATTTTAGCTAAGGTCTGCTCTAAGAGTTTTGGGTCTTTTTGGGATGCCTCGGCCATTGGAGTTTCAATTGCACCAGGAGAAATGGCATTAACCCTAACGTTATAAGGAGCTAACTCCACCGCTAAAGCTTCAGTCAAGGCTACCACTCCTCCTTTTGAGGCACAATAATGAACAATCATTGGCATACCGCCACCCACTTGACCCATTTCCACTGAAGCAATATTAATTATTACCCCTGATTTTTGCTTGACCATCTCTTTGGCTGCCGCCTGAGCACATAAAAAATATCCTTTGAGATTAATGTCTAAGGTTCTATCCCATTCTTCCACAGTTAGCTCTAAAAATGGTTTAAATTGGCAAATCCCGGCATTATTAACTAAAATATCTACCTTCCCCCATTTTTCTACTGCGGCTTTGACCATATTTTCCACTTCTTCTTTTTTTGTAACATCGCATTTCACAGCTATTGCCTCGCCTTTGTTTTTCTTTATTTCGTCAACCACTTTTCGACAGTCCTCCTGAGAGATGTCCGAAACCACTACTTTAGCTCCAGCTTCAGCTAATTTTAGGGCATGGGACTTTCCCATTCCTCTTCTGGCTCCAGTAATAATTGCTATTTTATTTTTTAATTCCAACATATTTTATGTCCTTTTTTTACATCTTCTTCGACCTTTTAATTTTTTATATTTTAAAAAAATCAAACTAAACCTAGAATCATTGCTATCCCCAGTCCTATGATGATTAATCCAGAAATTAAATCTAAATATTTTATATTCCTTGCCTCCCAGCTTGAAATATCTTCAATTCTTGATAGACCCAAATAAATTATTAAGACTACGCCCACCATCGGCAAAACAAATATTAAATTATAAAGCATCAACCAGGAAAAAGCTTTCAGAGTACAAAGAGCAGAAAGAATGCCACCGCAAATAACGTAAGGCCCGATAGTGCAAGGCAGTAAAAATATAGTCACAAAAGCTCCCACCAAAAAAGCTCCCTTGGGGCTAGTTATTTTAGCGATAATTTTATCTACCCGTGGCGATATTTTGCAAGTAGCTTTATGTTGAAGAAAATCTTTTATCTTAAAGCAACCTAAAATTATTGCTCCAAAACCTAAAATTTTATAAAGCCACAGTCTAATGACAGTTAAAGCCTGAATGGCCTGAAATGATTTAACAATTATTAGGCCATATAACAAATACATTAGAAAAACCGAAATTACAAAAGCCAATCCCGCCAGTAAAATATTTTTTCTTTTAGTGGGATTATAGGTCAAAATAGCAATAAGCATCAAAGCCAAAACCGTTAAAGCGCAAGGGTTTATGGCGTCTACCGCAGCTAAAGAAACGATTTTGGCTAAGGTAAGCTTTGTTTCTACTGGAATATCTTTCTCAAATTTAGCCCTGAGATCTATCACATTATCAAAATTTACATATTTACCAGATAACGGAACTGCTATGGATCCATCAATAGAAGTATATTTTATTTCATTTAAAAAGCCTGGGGTATTTTCACTCTTAATCAATCTTTGAAGAACATCGTTAGAATTAATCTCAGTGGAATTTTGCTTTTCTGCAGCCTGACCGTTCCAGCCAAAAATCCACTCATTATCTTCACCAATCTTTGCTAAAATTCTATCCTCCCGCCATATCTTTGGCTGGCCAGCTAGAGTAGTTAAATTCAAATTTTCAAAGTTCTGAAGACTTCCATCTGCTAAGGGACAAGGATTATTTTTTAGTTTATCGATGTTCTCTCTAACGTTTTCCAGAATGGGTCGGTCTCCGGCAACGTAATCGTCTTTATCAAATATTATTAAGGGAATGCTCAGACCGGAGTTATAATTTTGATTGTATTTTTCAATTAGTGGAGCATTTTCACTTTGTTGATAAATTTCATATTCAAGAATAATGATGTTTGGATACTCCTTTAGCAAATCCTCTAAAATTACTGAATCGGTATTTGCGCAGTGGGGACATCCAACTCCAGTAAAATACACTGCACAAATATAACTGTCTTCTTGAGCTAAACCAAAATCAGCTTTTAATCCAAAGCTTAAAAAAACAATTACAAGTAATATCCAAAAAATTCTTTTCATTTATGCGAGCGCTAGCGAAGTGTGAAGATGAGTAAGGCTCATCGACTCGCTAAAATTATTTTAACAAATTATCCCCCCTCCTAAAAGCTCCTCTCCCTTATAAAAAACTGCTGATTGACCAGGAGTTATTGCTCGCTGCGGGCGAGCGAACTTTAGAATGTAGGACGTAGAATGTAGAATTTTGGTTATTGTTGCGGATGCGCCTTGATGACGATATCTAATTTTAGCTTGAACTTTTAGTGGTAATTTTGGCTCTCTGCCAGAAATCCAGTTGATATTTTTCACCAAAAACTCTTTTTTATATAAATCCTTTTCATTTTTAGTCACGATTAAAAGGTTTTTCTTCAAGTTCTTATCTAAAACATAGTAAGGGCCACCGGAAAGCTTAATCCCTTTTCTTTGGCCAATAGTATAAAACCACAACCCCTGGTGTTGGCCTAATGCTTTTCCTTTGGTATTAATAATCTGACCCGGTTTTGATTTTAAGTGTTTTTTAAGAAAATTATTTATTGTGGTCTGGATAAAACAAATCTCTTGGGACTCTGGAATCTCAAAAATTGGTAGTTTAAGCTTTTTAGCTAATTCTCTTACTTCTTTTTTGGTGTAATTTCCAACAGGAAATAAAATATGCCTTAATTGTTTTTGGCCAAGTTGCCACAAAAAATAGGATTGATCTTTTTCTTTATCTTTTCCCTTGTATAATTTTTCCCGCTGAAGGCGGGCATAATGTCCGGTAGCCATATAGTCAGCGTTTAATTTTTTGGTTTTTTTGAGCAAAAACTCAAATTTTATTTCTCTGTTACAAATCACACAAGGATTGGGAGTTCTTCCCGCCTTATATTCTTTTAAAAACTCAATGATAATTCTTTTCTGAAACTCCTTTCTCAAATCTAAAACTAAGAGGGGAATTTTTAGATTTTTGGCTACTTTTCTGGCAATTTTCTCGCCTTTCTGGAAGCGAGGAACATCAGCCAATTTTAAAAAAACGCCCGTTACATCGGCTCCAGCCCCTTTAAGAAGGGCTGCCGCTACGCTGGAGTCTACCCCTCCGGACATAGCGCAGATTACTTTTTGTGCATTTTTTCTTCTATTTCTATCCATTCTTTGTATTTTTTCTTAATTTCTTTTTTCTCTTTCTCTATTTGCTGGTGTTTTTCCTGTAGTTTTTTTGGAATTTTTCTTTTATTCTTAGATAAATAATCATAAATTGCTTCTGCCAAAGCACCAGCAGCTAAAATTGAACAATGAACTTTTATCGGGGGCAAACCACCCAAAGATTTCACAATTTCTTCTCTGTCAATTTTCGTTGCTTCTTCTAAGGTCTTTTCTTTAGCTAAATCAGTAATAACCGAACTGGTAGCAATAGCTGCTACACAACCGAAGGTTTCAAATTTTATATCTTTAATTACCTCTCTTCCTTTTTTATCTTTTTCTACTTTAATATAAAGCCACATTACGTCTCCGCAAATGGGATTGCCTACCTTCCCAACGCCGTCAGGGTTTTTCATCCTGCCGTAATTATGTGGCTTTTGGAAATGTTTGATAACTTTTTTTGTATAGGAACCTATTTTATTCATGTTTTCCCCCCTTAAATGGCGAGATTTTTCTCAAATTTTTAATTATTCCTGGTAAAACTTTTAAAACATAGTTGATTTCTTTTTCCGTCGTCCATCTTCCCAAGGTTAATCTTAAAGAACCGTGGGCTTGCTCGCGTTTTAAACCTATTGCCAAAAGTACATGGCTTGGTTCTAATTTGACCGAAGAACAGGCCGAACCAGTGGAAACAGCAATTCCCAACAAATCCAATTGAATAACCATTGATTCGCCTTCTACAAACTCAAACCAAAAATTAGCATTATTTGGTAATCTTTTCCTAGGGTGGCCATTCAAATGAGCACCTTCAATTTTTTGGAGGACGCCCTTTATTAATTTATCTCGTAACTTTGTTAGTCTCTTGTTTTCTTTTTTCATTTCTTTTTGAGTAATTTTACAGGCCTGGGCAAATCCTACAATGCCCGGGACATTCACCGTAGAAGACCTTAATCCTGACTCTTGACCTCCGCCATGTAAGATCGGCTCAATTTTGGTTCCTTCTCTGATGAATAAGCAAGCTACGCCTTTGGGCCCATACATTTTATGGGAAGAAGCTGACAATAAATCAATATTCATTTTATTAACATCAATGGGAATTTTACCAAAACTCTGAACAGCGTCGGTATGAAAGTAAACGCCCGATCTACGGCAAATCTTTCCCATTTCTTCGATTGGTTGAATAGTTCCCGTTTCGTTTGAGGCGTGAATTATAGAAACTAAAATTGTTCCTTTTTTGATTGCCCTCTCCACGTCCTTGGGATCTACCAAGCCATATTTATCTACTGGCAATCGGGTTATTTCAAATCCCTGGCTTTCCAACCATTTAGCTGATTCCATAATACAGGGATGCTCAATAGAAGAAATGATAATGTGATTGGCAAACCCGCCTCCGCCAAGGCTTCGGCGGGCAAGAGCAACGCCTTTCAGGGCCAAATTATTACTTTCAGTAGCTGAACTGGTAAAAATTATTTCATTTGGCTTAGCTCCCATTAGGTTGGAAACCCGTTCCCTACTTTTTTCTAAAGCTTGCTTAGCTTCCTGGCCAAAACTATAAAGAGACGCAGCGTTGCCAAATTTCTTACTGAAGTAAGGCAACATTGCCCTCGTTACTCCAGGGTCTACCGGTGTTGTTGCCGCATAATCTAAATATATCTTTCTTCTTTTAGCCATATTATTTTTTTATCAGATCAGCTAAGGTTATTGAGTTTGAAATTGAATTTAATGATTCCTGAATTTTCCCCCAAAAATTTTTAGCCAGACATTTTTTCTCTAAAGGGCACTTTATTCCTTTCTTGGTCACGCACTTAACTAAACCCCTCTCGCCTTCTAGGGACCTGATTATTTCTCCAATCTTAATTTTTTTTGGAGATTTAGCTAAAAAATAACCACCCTTGGCTCCTTTTTTGGCTTTTATCAAACCGGCTTTTTCCAACTTGGAAATGATTTTTTCCAAATAATCAAAAGAGATCCCCTCTTTTTGGGAAATTGATTTTAAGGAAGAAATCTTCTTATGGCAATTTGCCAAATAAATCATGGCTCGTAGACCGTATTGAGATTTAGTAGAAATCTTAAACATAAAAACCGACAATTTTAGTCGGTTTTATTTTATCTTAACTAGGCTGTCTCGTCAATCCTCCCTAGCCAATTTTAAGATTTCGGGCATTAAGTTTAATTGTTTTATTTTCCCCAGTTTTCCTTTTTGGCAGGCCTTTTCAGAAAATTCTTTAACTCCATCTGTGCCGTCTCCACATATTAACAGAGGAATTAGTTCTTTACAGTGTCTTTTTAAGCTGCAGCAAGTAGAATGGTCGGCCGTAACCACAATTAAAACATTTTTTAAATTAGGTAAAGGTTTTAGATTTTTATCAATTTTTTCAATAAATTTCTTTTTCCCTCGAAAATCACCATCGTGACCAAAGGTATCGGTAGCTTTAATATGTAAAAATACAAAATTATATTTTTTCAGAGCATTTCTACCTGCTGTTATTTTTCCCTCCAAATTGGTATTAGCAAAACCAGTCGCTCTTTTTACCTTAATTAAATCCATTCCCAAAATCTTGGCTACTCCCTTATAAAGCCCGCCGCCAGCAACACAGCAAGCTTTCAAACCATATCTTTGTTTAAATCCTGGAGTTTCTTTAAATTTACCGGCCCCCCTTACTAAAAGATAGTTTGCTGGCAATGATCCTTGTTTTTTTCTTTTTTTGTTTAGAGGATGCTCTTTTAAAACTTGATGAGCTTTTTCTAAAAATTTATTTAAAACTTCAGCGGTAAATTCAGCTTCTCTTGATTTGTCTAAAGGAATAATTTTCTTTGCTTTTGCCTCTACTTTTTTAGGATCGCCCCTTGAAATATTTGCTGACAATCCCTTACCTCTCATGATTAGTCCCGCTCTATGACCATAAGACTCTTTTATTAAAAACTTCACTCCATTAATTTTTATTCCCGATAGAGACTTTACTAAAGGTTTGATCTGTTTGATTCTTCCCGCTCTCCTGTCAATAATTTTAAGATTTGGGTCTACAGTAGCAAAATTTACCCTAAATGCTACATCCCCTTCTTTCATCTTCATCCCTATTCCTGCCACTTCATACGGCCCTCGCATTAAAAAATAGTTCATATATCCAAACAAAGCAATATGAGCTCCAGCTGAAGTTGGATATTTATCCTGAGGGAATAAAAAAGGCAGAACTGACCCACAAACTCCTTTTTCAGCTAACTTATCTAAATTAGTAGTTTGAGCGGCCTCCAAAGGAGTTCTGTTGCCCAACTGCTTAATCGGCTTATCTCCCAATCCATCAATAATAATTAAAAGAATTTTCTTCATCTTAATTTTTCCTCGACCTTCAACAATCTATTATATTTTGCCATTCTTTCTGGCTTAGTGGGACCGCCAGCCATTATAAAACCTGTTCCTAGCCCTATGGCTAAATCAGCGATAAAATCATCTTTCGTTTCCCCTCCTCGATGTTTAACAAAAACCTTCCATTTCTTTTTTGTAGCATATTTGGCAGCAGTAATGGTTTCAGTAACTGTCCCTACCTGATTTGGTTTTAAAATTAAACCGTTGCAAGCCTTTTTCTTCATGGCCTCTTTTATTCTCTGAAGATTGGTCACCAAAAGATCATCCCCAATAATAGTGACCTTCTTGCCAATTTTCTTTGTAATTTCCTGAAAACCCTGCCAATCTTCCTGAGAGAAAGGGTCTTCCAGAGCTACTATTGGGTAATTTTTACAAAGTTCCAGATAAAAATTCAAAAGTTCTCCCTCACTCAATCTCTTTTTCTCAAGACTATATTTCCCTTTCTTGAAGAAAGTAGAAGCAGCAGCATCAATAATGATATTTATTTTATTTCCTCCAGTTTCCACTAATAAATCTAAAACTTCCTTAGTTTTTTTGATTGGCGGAGTAAAAGCTCCTTCCATACCCAATTTGGTTGCTCCTTTTCCGTATCTTTTTTTTAAAACTTGGCCTAGTTTTTTGTAAACATTACCCGCTGTTTTAAATTTTTCTTTAAAAGATCTAGCTGGGAAATAAGCCATAAATTCCTGGAAGGTCAAAGAAGCTGAGGCTTCTTCTCCACCCTTCACTGTAGCTCGGGTATCAAAATCTCCTTTGCTATGGAGTCCGCCTTCAATAAATAAAATACAGGGCGCTGGAAGCAATGGTTTGGTTCCGGCAATTTTTGAAATCCATTTCCATAAAGGCAGATTATTTGCTCTGGCTCCCGCCCGACAAGCTGCCAGAGAAACCCCTAAAATGGCGTTGGCTCCCAATTTAGACTTATTTTTAGTTCCATCCAGTTTTCGCATTAACTCATCTATCTTTATCTGCTGAGTTACGTCTTTACCTTTTAATTTGGGGGCAATAATTTTATTAACATTATTTATAGCTTGCTTTAATGGCAAAGCTACAGCTTCGTATTTTCCCTTAGAGGCGCCGGAAGGAACCGAAGCCAAAAATTTACCAAGGTTAGTGGTAAGCTCTACTTCAACTGTAGGCTTCCCTCTAGACTCTAAGATTTTCCTGGCTTTAATGTTTCTGATCTTAGAATTATTTCTCTTCATAGATTTTTGTAACATAAGTGGGCGAGGGAGGTTTTTGAGTAAGTAAAATTACTACAAAAACCACAACGCTTAATACTCCCATAGCAATATCACTGCCTACTGCTCCCAGTTTTAAAATATTTTCAAGAAAGAAGTCGAGAATGCCAATCAAAATCCCAAAAACAAGTACTAGTCCTATTCCAAAAGTTCTCATCTTCAAAGAATAATCTTTAGTAGCTTTGCTTTGTTGAACAAGAACAACTAACAATGGTAGGAAAGTAATCAAAAGTAGAAAAAATCTAAAGACGTCAGCTAGGGGTTGAACATCCCAATTTATTCCTCCGGTTGACTCAAGATAAGGGTTAAAAGGAATAATGGCAGTTAGGATTATGGATGCCAACCCCACAAGGAAAATTGAAACAGCTCCTATCCAAGGAGAGATTTGAGGAAATTTTAGATAAACTATTAAGTAACCAATGGCGGTAAAAGCGAAGGCTTGAGTAAGGGCGGCTAGAATAACAGTGAACTTTAAAACTAGAACATTGCTAGCAAAGAACAAACCAGCGATGGCAGTAATTAGCATAAAAAAAGCGAAGGGAGCAGTGAGGAAAAGGAAAAGTTTAGAGACAGTAGTCTTTTCTCTCTGCCAATACTGAAAAAACCTAAAAGTTAACAATCCAATTGCAAAAAATCCAAGTAAATAGGCAAGTCCGGTATAAGAAAAGGTCATATTCTATGGTTTTTGGAGCGAAGAGATAAATCTCTTCTTTATCCTTCGCTTTGCTTGGATAGATAATTAGAAACGGAAAGGGCGGCAATCGTCCCTTGACCGGCCGCAATGACGATTTGTTTGTAGGGAATGATAGTTACGTCACCGGCAGCAAAAAGGCCGGGGGTTTTTGTTTGGCAGGTTTCCAGACTAATTTTAATTTCATCTCTTTTGTTAAAACCTACTAACCCCTTAACAAATGAGGTGGCTGGCTGGGAGCCAATTTCAACAAATATACCCTCTACTGACAAAGTGATATTATTTTTTCTTTTTTTGTCTTGATAAACTATTGAATTAACAAAATTTTTACCTTTAACTTCTTTCAAAACAACATCGGTAATTATCTCAATCTTACCCGTCTTTTTAGCTATTTCTTGATTTCTTTGATCTGCTCTAACTTTCGATCCCCGCTCTAAAACGTAAATCTTTTTTGACCATTTGCTCAGAGCAATAGCTGCCTCAAACCCCGAGTTTCCGCCGCCAACCACAGCCACTTTTTTGCCAGCGAATAAGGGAGCGTCGCAAGCCGTACAATAAGAAACTCCTTTGCCTATAAATTTTTTCTCACCCGGGAGCTCCAAAGGTCGGGGGTCAGCCCCTGAAGCAATGATTACTGCTTTTGCTTGAATTGTTTTTTTGTTTTTGGTGAAAATTGAAAAAGTTTGGCCGGTTTTTTTAATTCTAACTACTGCATCTTGAAGAATCTCAACTGGAAATTTTTTCAGGTGAGCGGCGAATTTATTAATCAGCTCAAAACCAGAAATTTCCCCAAAACCTGGATAATTCTCAATAGCCACTGCTTTTCTGGCCATTTGACCGCCAAAATCTTTAGTAATCAACAGAGTGTTAAGTTTTTGGCGAGCGGCATAAATACCAGCTGCCATACCAGCTGGCCCCCCACCAACAATTATTAAGTCGTAAATCATATATTAATGTAACACGTCGGGAATGGCTTCAATTAAATCAGTAGCTAGTAATCCATCTTTCTTTTTTTGAGCCACTATCTCTCCAGCTTTACCGTTAATATAGGCAGCTGCTTGGGCAGCTTCAAATGGTTCCACTCCTTGAGCTAAAAGGCTCCCGCAGATTCCAGCTAAGGTGTCACCTGTTCCTCCCTTACTCATGTAGGGAGAACCGGTTTTATTCAGAGCAACTTCTTTGCCGTCGGAAATTATATCAGTTTTTCCTTTCAGTAAAATGGTGGTTTGGAGACGATTAGCTTCTGCCTGAACCTGTTTTATTTTCTCTTCTTCCGGCAATTGATGAATTTCTTTGCCGGTCAAGATGAAAAATTCATAAGTGTGAGGGGTAATTAGAAATTTTTTGCCAAAAATAATGTCTGGATTTTTCGCCAAGGCGTGAATGGCATCAGCGTCAATCACTACTGGCACTGAAACTTCAGAAAGGTATTCTAGAATTGCCTCCTGTACTTCTTCTGAGCGTCCCATGCCGCCACCAATGACTACCGCCGCCTTCCCTCTGGCTACGGCTTTAGCTGATTCGGTCATTGAAATTAAAGTGGCTAGGTTCTCTTTTTCCAACCGATTTCCTTCTAAGGGGTAAGCGGCCAAATTAGGAGAAAATGAAGAAATGATATCAGCTGCCCTTTTGGGAGCAATTACTCTAACCATATCTACTCCGGACCGAAAAGCAGCCATAGCTGAAAGAGCTGGCGAGCCAGAATAAAACTCTGAACCGCCAATTACTAACAGAAGCCCGAAGTCGTATTTTTTAACATCGGCCGGGCGGGATTTATAGATGTTTTTTAAAATGGTTTTGGTTACTTGGATCATGTATCAAGCTTTCATTTGTGAAAGCGCAGATGAAGAAGAGAACGCAGTTCTCTTCGCCTTTTAATTGGTTTTTAAAGATAACCTTTACTTTATTCTAACAAAAATTTTCAAAATAAATAAGAGCAGGCTAGCCCACCTTTATTTGTAACGCAACTTAATTAATGTTAGAATATTACTTGAAAAGTCAAATGAAAAATCCAAAAACAATTATTATCGCCCTGGGGGGTTCTGTAATTTGTCCTCAATCGGGAAAAATTAATGTTAGCTTTTTAAAAAAATTTAAAAAGCTGATTTTAAAATATCTTAAGGGGGGCCACCGTTTTATCATTGTGGCTGGCGGCGGAAAGGTTTGTCGGGTTTATCAAAAGGCAGCCGCTGAAATTGTTAAACTACCCCAAGAAGATATGGATTGGT
This sequence comes from Candidatus Paceibacter normanii SCGC AAA255-P19, assembly GCA_000398025.1. Classification (GTDB taxonomy): domain Bacteria; phylum Patescibacteriota; class Minisyncoccia; order Minisyncoccales; family Paceibacteraceae; genus Paceibacter; species Paceibacter normanii. The sequence continues at coordinate 31,472 of ASKX01000004.1, forward strand.
TGGGAATTCATACCACCAGATTAAATGCCCATTTATTAAGAACAATTTTCCGCCAAGAAGCTTATCCGGTACTTTTAGATGATCCCCACAAGCCCATAAAAAACAATTGGAAAATCTTGATTGCCGCTGGCTGGCGGCCGGGCTGGTCTACAGATTATATTGCCGTTTTGTTAGCTAAAAGGTTTAACCTAAAAGAAATTGTTGACGCCGGAAACATTCCCTTTGTCTACAGTAAGGATTTCTTAAAATATAAAAATGCTGTGGCTATAAAGAAAATCTCTTGGAAAGATTACCGAAAATTAATCAGCGCCAGCTGGAGTCCTGGTTTGTCTGTTCCCATTGATCCCGTAGCAGCTTCCCTTGCTCAAAAATTAAAACTCCGCGCCTTAATCATTAAAGGAACGGAGCTTGGCAATTTTGATAAATTATTAGGAGGTCAAAAATTTAGAGGAACGATTATTTACTGAGTTTTAAAAAACTTTTTTCGGCGCAAAAAAGCCGGACTCTCCCAAAATTTCTCCTTAGCTAACATCTCTTTTTCTTCTTCTTCGGCCTCTTTTTTGATTTGCAGGCCATTTTTTCTAACCCTCTCTTCACTAGAGGTAACAACTTCTGGTAATTTTTTAGAAGTTTCCATTTCCTTTTTCTTTTTTTTGGGTTTAGTTTTTATCTTTTTTTCTGGTTCGGGAGGCGGCGGAAGAATCTTTTTCTTTTTTCTTCGCTTCTTTTTTTGGGATTTTTCTGAAAAAATCTTTATTCCGCAACCAGTAGCCAAGACGGTAGTTTTAATTTTATCTTGGTATTTTTTGTCTTGGGAAATACCAAAAATAATTTTTGCTTCTTTGTTCACCAGTTCGGAAATACTTTTGGAAATCTGATTGACTTCGTTTAGGCTAATTTCTTTTTCTCCGGTGATGTTAAACAAAACCCCTTTAGCTCCCCGAATGGTATAAGGATAAAGGGGTGAATTTAGTGCTTTTTCAATTGCTTCTTGGGACGATTTTTCACTTCTAGGAACCACCACCGTGTTTAAATAAGCTAATCTTCCTCGGCCTTCAAAAATTGTTTTTAGATCAGCAAAATCAATATTAATTAAGCCTGGCTCATAAATAGTTTCAATCAACCCGGCTAAACTTTCAGTTAAATTTCTATTAATAGCTGAAAGGGCTTGTTTCAAAGGGGTCGACTTATCAATAATTTGGAAAATTCTTTCATTAGGGATAATAGAAAGAGCATTCAAGCTAGGTTTTATGCTTTCTAAAGCATTTTTAGCAATCTCCATTTTCTTTTCTCCTTCAAACTTAAAAGGTAAAGTGAAGATGCCATAAGTAAGATTACCTAAAGACTTAGAGATTTTAGCGAATACCGGCGCAGCTCCTGAACCCACTCCACCGCCCAGTGAAACCACTAAAATGCACAGATCCTGACCTTCTAAAAGTTTTTGTATTTTTTCTTTTTCATTTTGGGCAGCTTCTCTTCCCAAGTCAGCATTCATTCCAGTGCCCAAGCCACGAGTTAACCCTTGGCCAAATTGAAAACGAATAGTTTTCCGGCTAGCTGCCTTTAAGGCCTGGCGGTCGGTATTGGCCACTACAAATGAGGCTTGGGTTACCCTGGAAGCGATTTCCGAAACAATTGAACTTCCCCCTCCGCCAATCCCAATCACCCTGATTTTGGTTCTTTTAACCCGTTCTTCCTCTTCTTTCTCTGAGGGCTTTTTAGCTACTTTTTGAGGTTTCCGAGGCATTATCTTAGTATAAGGCTATTTTTAGTTTTTTTCAACCTGAAACCCTAAAGAACTCCCGGGAGCTTCTGCCTCCTCAATCTTGCCAAATTTCTCTTCGTATTTCCCAACATTTTCCTCCAAGGCCCTTAACATTCTTTTTAGGTGGCCAGGGCTCATAATCACCCTGGAAGCCAAGATTCCTTCAGGGGGAGCAGTTAAGAAAAAGTCTAAGACAAATTCTTCTTTGGTATGAAGAATCTGCATTAGATTAGAATAAACCCCTTTCAAATCCTCATCTTTAATTTTAATTTTAATTTCTCTTTGTTCTGCCATAATTAATTATAAATTATTTTTAAAAAAGACCTTTGCTCCGGGGCTACGATTCGAACGTAGATTACGAGGGCCAGAACCTCGCGGCCTACCGTTAGCCGACCCCGGAATAATTATGCTTTCAGATATCTTCTGATAGCAATCAAACTAGAGATTACTCCCAATCCTACTCCGGCTAAAAACTGTATAGAAAATATGAAACCAAGATTTTTAGTAAAGACATTAAATAAGCTAAGGTCGGGAAAGAAAAATTCTAGTTTTGGACCAGCAGTCCAACAAATCAAAGCAAAGGCTAACAAACAGATTAAAGCTGCCGCTATTCCGGAAATCGCTCCTTGAGCTAAAAATGGCCCCCGAATAAACCAGTTACTGGCCCCGACTAATCTTTGAATTTTAATCTCCTCTCGAGAATTGTAAATAGCTAACCTAATGGTGTTGAAGGTAACTAAAACAGCTACTATTACTACCGCCAAAGAAAGCAAAATACCTGTTTTACTAATTGCGGCAGTTAAAGAGAAAACTCTTTCAATTACCGACTTCCTTTGAAAATAATCTACCTTTTCAATCAAATTCTCAAATGAGGGGTGTTCTAAAAAAGCAGATATTGTTCCGTACTGGCTAGTTTTCCAAGCTTTGATATTTAAAGAAGCTAAAAAGGGACTATCCCCTACTTCCTCTAAAGATTCCATTAAAATCTGATTTTCTTTATGTCTCTCAATAAAACTTTCTAGGGCTTGATTTTCAGAGACATATTTAACTTCCTTTATCTCTGACATCTTCAAAAGCTCATCTTTTACGTTTAAAACCTCTTCTTCGGTAGCGTTTTCTTTAAAATAGACTGAAATATCCATCTTTTCTTGAAGGTTGGAAATTAAAAATTGACTTACTTCTCTGGAAAGAAAAAGGGCAGTTACCAATGAAGCAGCAATAACCAAAATAAACACTGTTGCCAGGGCCAACTCGCCATCTCTCCGGAAACCTACCCAACTTGATTTTAAAATTCTTTTGAGCGCGACCAACATATTTACAAAATAAATCTTCCTCTCTCCTCGTCTCTGATTACTCTTCCCTTCTCTAAAGTTATCACTCTCTTCCCTAGTCTGTTGATAATATCTTTGTTGTGAGTGGCTAGAATAACCGTTGTTCCCATTTCTTGAATTTTTAATAAAAGACGGATGATATCTAAAGTATGATAGGGGTCTAAGTTGCCAGTTGGCTCATCGGCCAAAATCACTTCTGGTCGATGGATTAAAGACCTGGCAATAGCCACTCTCTGACGTTCGCCGCCCGATAGCTCAGCCAAAAAATTATTGGCTCGGTTTTCTAAACCAACAATTTCTAAAACCTCTGGCACATCTCTAGCAATCTCCTCATCTGAAGAGCCGATTACTTCCATTATATAAGCGATATTTTCGTAAGCGGTTTTGGTAGGAAGAAGCCGATAATCTTGAAAGACGGCTCCAATTTTTCTTCTTAATTGGGGTAATCTTTCTGGTTTTAATTGGGGAACGTCCAAACCATCAAAAAAAATTTGGCCTCGGGTCGGCTTCTCTTCAGCTAAAAGAAGTTTTAGCAAAGTAGTTTTTCCAGCTCCCGACCTACCGACGATAGAAACAAATTCTTTTGAGGAAAGCTCAAAAGAAACGTCTTCTAGAGCCACGATCATTAAGGCGCCGGCATGGGCTGGATAAATTTTAGTAACCGATTGAAATTTAATCATGCTTTATTTCTGCATCAACAAATTCATCTAAATTACCATCTAGCACTGCTTCAACATTAGAAGTTTCTATCCTGGTCCGCAGGTCTTTTGCCATTTTATAAGGATGTAAAACGTAAGACCTTATCTGATTTCCCCAACCTGCTGAAACTCGCTCTCCCTTAATCTTTTTTAATTCCTTTTCTTTTTTCTCGCTTTCCAGCTGATGAAGCTTAGCAAATAAAACCCTCATTGCCCTTTCTCGGTTCAGGCCTTGTAATCTTTCTGACTGACAGGTAACCTTAATTCCGGTGGGCAAATGGGTAATTCTTACGGCTGACTCCCGACGATTAACATATTGCCCTCCCGGGCCGGAAGCTCGGAAGGTTTCAACTTTTAATTCCTCGGGTTTTATCTGGACCTCTTCTTCGCCTTGAGGAATTTCTGGCAGAACTTCAACTAAAACAAAGGAGGTATGCCTAAGGCTTTTAGCTGAAAAAGGTGAGATTCTTACTAAACGATGAACCCCGCTTTCTTTTTTAAGGGAACCATAAGCATAGGGGGCTTTAATCTCTAAAATGGCCGATTTAGTGCCAATTCTTCCTTCTGGCCCACCGCCTTCTCCAAAAGATTGATGTAAAACAGAAAGTTGATATCCTTTTCTCTGACAGTATCTTTCGTACATCCGAATAATCATTGTCGCCCAATCCTGAGCATCCTGCCCACCAGCTCCAGAATAGACAGATAAAATAGCATTGTTTTTATCATATCTCCCGGAAAGAAAAATCTTTAACTCTTCTCTCCTTAACTTGTTTTCAAATTCCTCAACTTCTTTTTCATTGCTTAACTCGGTTAAGCTTTCCTTCAATTTGCTGAAATTATCAACTCCCTCTTTCAAATAAACCAATTCTTGGCTGGCTTGAGATGCTTTTTCTTTGTTTTGCCAGAAAGCCGGATCTCCCATTTCTTTCTCCAATTTGGCTATTTTTTCTTTATTTTTAGATAAGTCAAAGGCAGTCCTCGAGGGCGAGGAGTCGTTTCTCTAAATCTTCAATTTTTGAAGAAGGGAGTTCCATATTCTTAAAATATTATACAACAAATTTCTCCAAGTGTGAAGAGCCGGAGAGGAGATTCGAACTCCTGCCCTACCGCTTACGAGGCGGTCGCTCTACCCCTGAGCTACTCCGGCCAAGCGGGATACGGGAGTCGAACCCGTCTTTCAACCTTGGGAAGGTCGCGTTGAGCCGCTCAACTAATCCCGCATCGATTATTTTACTTTATCTTTTAACCATTCCCACCAAGCTTGAGGATTCCAAAAACTCTTTTCTTCTTCTTTTTCAACTTCTTCTTCTTTGGGAGGCAAAATAACTACCTGCTGTTCTCCCTTTTCTACATAGCCCTGCTCATAAAGCTTCTCTTTCCAATAATCTTCTTGGTAGGTTTGAGCTATCCCTGACTGGAGAGCTTGATTCCTTTCTCCCAAGACTGCTATTTCTTCTTTTAATTTTTCTATCTTTGCAGTCAGCTCTGTTCTTTTCTGATTAACTCTTAAATTGGAAAATATCAATGAACCAACGATAACAAGAAATAAAATAATGAGAAGGGCTGAAAAGAACCAGGCCTGGAAAGAGCTAGGCTTTTTAGCTTTCTTGAATTTTGTTATCATATACGTAAGCGCTAGCGAAACGTGAGTATGAAGACTAAAGCAAAAACAATCTTTCGAATAATTTGGGTCATCCTAATCTCCCTAGTGATTTTAAGTATGTTTGCTTTTCTTTTAGCTCCGCTGGTTAGATAATATAAGAAAAAATATATTTTTTCAAGTTTTAAACATTTCTAAAAACACCCTGGAAGGAATACGAACCCTCCCTTTTTCTTTTAGTTCTCGTTTTCCTTTTTTCTGTCTTTCTAATAATTTTCTTTTTCTAGTATAATCTCCTCCGTAGAGAGGAGCAATTACGTCTCTTCTCTTAGCTCTGATTGTTTCTCTAGCGATAATTTTTCCTCCCACCTGAGCTTGTAGAGCTACAGCAAAAAGCTGAGAAGGCAGAATGTCTTTTAATTTCAAAAGTTGTTTTTTGCCTTCCGAATAGGCCTCTTTATCCAAAACAATTTTGGAAAAAGCTTCTTCTTTTTCTCCAGCAATTAAAATTTCCAGCCTAGTAAAGTCGCCGGGTCGGTAGCCTAAAATCTCGTAGTTCATAGAAGCAAAACCCTGGGTAGCTCCCTTCAATTTGTCATAGAATCCGCTAATGATTTCTCTTAAGGGTATTTCGTAAACCAAAAGTAGTTTAGTCGATGAGCTAAAATATCTGGTTTCAATGTGGAGACCGGCCAAATTTTTTAATAACCCAGCAATCCCTCCGTAGTAAAGAGTGGGGGTCATTACTTCCAATTTTATCCAAGGCTCTTGGGCTTCTTTAATTTCGCTGGCAGCGGGCCAATCACTGGGAGAATAAACAAAAAATTGATTATCTTTTTTACCAATAATTTTGTAAACTACCGAAGGAGTGGAAATTATTAAGTTTAAACCAAACTCTCGCCGCAATCTTTCTGAAACAATTTCAGCATGAAGAGAACCTAAAAATCCACAACGGAACCCTCGACCCAAAGCCTCTTTAGTTTCTGACTCAAAAGTAAGCGAAGCATCGTTTAGCTTCAACTTAGCTAAGGCCTCTTTCAATAAATCAAAGTCGTCGGGATCGTCTGGATAAATGCTGGCAAAGACCATAGGCTTGGGTTCTTTGTATCCTGGCAGAGCTTTCACTAAATTTAAACTTTGAACTTTTGAACTTGTAATAGTGTCACCAACTCTAACCTTCCCTGGTTCTTTGATACCAGTGGCTATATAGCCGATTTCCCCTGCCGTTAACCTTGGGGTCGGTGTTAATTCTGGCTTAAAGTATCCCACCTCTTTTACTTCACTCTTGGCCTTTGTTTGGATTAAGTGAATTTTATCTGCTGAAGAGATTACTCCATCAGCCACTCTAATATAAGCAACAACGCCCTTGAAGGAATCATATTTGGAGTCAAAAATTAAAGCTTTTAAGAGGCTTTCAATATTCCCCTGAGGAGGGGGAATTTCTTTAACTACCTTCTTTAAAACTTCCTCAACATTCGTGCCGTATTTGGCTGAAATTGCCAGAACTTTTTCTCCAGGAATATTTAATAAATTAGCTATTTCTCTTTTTACTTCTTCAGTCCTGGCTTGGGGCGAATCAATTTTATTTACTGCCGGGATAATTACTAAGTTTTGCTTTTGGGCCAACTCTAAATTATGGATAGTCTGAGCTTGAATTCCTTTAGTGGCGTCAACCAATAAAACTGCGCCCTCCACGGCTGCCAAAGACCGAGAAACTTCATAAGAAAAATCAACGTGGCCAGGAGTGTCAATTAAATTTAAAATGTAACCCCTGTATTCCATTCTAACTGGCTGCATTTTAATAGTTATCCCTCTTTCTCTTTCTAGGTCCATCATATCTAAAAACTGGGGCCGCATTTTTTTAGCATCAATAGTTTTGGTCAATTCTAAAAACCTATCTGCCAAAGTAGACTTCCCGTGGTCAACATGACTGATTATGACGAAACTCCTAACTTTTTCCATATTGAGCGAAGCTCTGGGGATTTTAAAAAGAAGGTAACTAAAATATAAACCAAAACGGCAACCAAAGAAACTATTACGGCCTGAGACAGAAGGCCAGAGAAAGTTTGGAGATTTAAGAAAGGAGAAATTAGATTAAGAGCAAGATAACTAACGCCAACCATTAAAACGGTGGCAATAACAATTTTAAGAGCTGAGCTGCCAATTTCTTCTAGCTTGTAATCGCCAATTTTTCTATAAAGGAAAATCATTAAAAGAATAAAATGGAAAATGGCCCCAATTGAAAAAGCCAAAGGCAGACCAATCACAGCGATTTCTTGGCCACCAGAAAGGGAAAAAGCTTTAGTCAAAAAATTAGTAAAGGAATTAGAAAATTTTAACAGCCAAATAAAATAAAAGCTTAAAATAATATTTAAAGCCATAGCCAAAAGAACAATAATTGTTGGAGTTTTGGTATCTTGCAACGAGAAGAAAACTCTTGAAAGTAAAAGATTTAAAGAAAGGGCAAAAATGCCAAAAGAAAACAAGCCCAAACAAGTAGCTGTCAATTGAGCGTCGGCCGCCCCAAATTGGCCATGTTTTAAGATAATTCCAATAATTTGATTTCTTAAAACAAAGATTAAAGCGCTAACCGGAATTGTCAAATAAAGGACTTGTCGAAAGACCGAAGAGAAGTTAGTGATAAATTCTTCTTTTTGAGCTTTGGCCCAACTTCGGGAAAGAACCGGGAAAACAGCAATGGCAAAAGAGGCCCCGATAATTCCTACCGGAAAATGTTGAAGGTTGTTAGCAAAATTGAAAATAGCTACTGAACCAACAGATAAAGTTGAGGCGATGGCCGTAATAACAATTAAATTTATTTGAAGACCAGCTGTACCAAACATTCGGGGAACCATTAAAGCAAAAACTCTTTTAATTCCTGGGTGTTTAAAGTTAAAAAGTGGTTTATATTTAAAACCGCAAGTGATGACCGAGGGAATTTGGATTACAAAATGTAAAGCTGCCCCCAAAATTACTCCTAAAGAAACTCCTAAAATTCCGAAATGAGGAGCTAAAAATAAAATTCCAAAAATAATTCCTAGATTATATAAAATCGGGCATAAACTATAGACTAAAAATCTGTTAAAGTAATGTAAAACGCCGGAAAGGATAGAAGACAAACCAAAGAAAATTGGACTTAAAAGCATCAACCGGGTCAAAAATATAGTTGAATCCATCTGTTGAGGATTAAAACCGGGGGCAATTAATCTTACTAAAGAGGGGGTAAATATAAAAAGAACTAGACAAAGAGAAATTAATAAAAGCAAAAAAACGTTTAAGGTGCTACTGGTGAATTGCCAGGCCTCAGTTTCATTTCTGGAAAAATACTCAGAAAATAAAGGCAAGAAGGCAACCACAATTCCGCCAGCTACCAAAATACTATAAACCAAATCAGGAACACGGAAAGCAACAAAATAAATATCAAGTTCCGGGCCAGCTCCAAAAGTGCTGGCCAAAAGCCCCTCTCTAACCAATCCTAAAAGCCGGCTGATTAAAGCCGAAATGGCCAAAATCCCAGCTGCCGCTCCAATAGTTTTAGTTTGAGAATTTAAAAGGCGACTAAGCATATTTATATATCTTATTATTTTTCTCTTCGCTTTACAAACGAGCCTTAATTAACCAAGTTTCCATTTATGGAAGCGAAGGTTGAAGAAGAGAACGAAGTCCTCTTTGCCTATTAAGGCGAAGTTGGGTCAAAGAACGTTCTGTTCTTTTCCACTCTTCGCCGCGGCTCGAGTAAATGAGCGAAGTTCATTGACTAACAAGGGAATTTTGGTTATTATTCTTTTGAAGGAGGGGCTAAGTTCTTTTGTTAGCCCTTTTAAATAAGTAGAGACAGAGGAGGTCTAAAATGTCTAAAACAACCGAAGGAATTTTCTCGCCAACAGAACATCTGAAGTGGGACCGCGATTTAGAGAAACTGGTCAGGAAACTAGGCGGCTGGATTAACGCTCACACTCATTTAGACCGAGCCAATACCTTTGCTCCAGAATTCTGGGAGTATGCTAATGTTGACCCCATGAGTTCAAGCGGCTTATCTCTTCCATTAAAGCAGAATTTAACAGGTTATCTCCACGAAGGTTTAGCTTATCAACCAGAGAACTTGTATCAGAGGATGAAAGCCGAACTTGAGCGAATGTTGTTAATGAAAGTGAGGAAGGTAATCTCATTCATCGATGCTACTCCTGGCATTGAACTGCGAGCAATCGAACAAGCCCTAAAACTAAAGGGGGAGTTCTCCGGAAGAATCGAACTAGAGGTAGCCGTCTCTCCTATTTTTGGGTTCAAAAATCCAAAGGAGAACCCAGATCGTTGGGAAACTTACAAAGAAGCAGCAAAGGTAGCTGACGTCTTAGGAGGATTGCCCTCTCGAGATAAAGCAGAAGGAAGAGTTGGTATCGACGGACATATCCGGATGATTCTCGGACTAGCTCAGGAGCTTGGAAAACCGGTCCATCTTCAAATTGACCAGAATAATGATCCCCGAGAGGATGAGACCGAAGAATTAATCCAGGCAGTTCGCTGGATTGGTTCCCCCCAGATTCCAGGATCTTCGGACCCACCAGTCTGGGCAGTCCACGCTATCTCACCTAGTAATTACTCCGAAGACCGCTTCCAGAAAATGATTGAAGGGCTATTAAAATACAACATCGGAGTTATCTGCTGCCCTTCAGCCGCTCTTTCAATGCTCCAGCTTAGGCCGCTCTCGACTCCTCTCCACAACTCCATTGCCCGAATTCTAGAAATGATGGAAGCAGGTGTGCCGGTCCAAATTGGCACTGACAACATCTGTGACATCTTTATCCCTAATGGAGATGGAAATGTCCGAAGCGAAATCTGGGTGGCAGCTACTGTCCTCAGATTTTACCACACCACTGTCTGGGCAAAGATTGGAGCTGGTATTCCTTTAAATGAAGGAGACAAAGAATGGATTCGTCAGGCACTACTACGAGTGAGAGAGACCTGGGGAGACCTCAAATGATTTAGTATTATTAGTCATCCGCCCTGCGGGGCGGAGTTTATTTTTCAAAACAAAAAGCCCAAGCAGACAATAAGCCGAATTCTTGACAAAAAAATTCAAATTGGTAAGATATACTTGTCCTAGTAAGTCGGGTGATTGCGCGCCATTTTCCTAACGAAAAACGGCGTGAGGAAAGTCCGAACTTCCACCTCCTCTAATGGTGGAGGGGGTAAAAAAGTAGCGGCTAACAGCCGTCCACCGTGAGGTGAGAGGTGCGAAAAGAAACGCTTCAAGCGAAAGCAAGAAGCATCCTTCGGGATGATCCTGACGGAAACGTCGGGCTGATACGGCTAAATCCTTGCTGGAAGCAAGAGCAAACCGAGAGTTCTGAGGTTCATCTTGGAGCTTTCGTGAAAAGTAGCTCGCTTGATTCCGCAGAGTAATTTGCGGGACAGACAGATAATCGCCTAATACAGAATTCGGCTTATAGACTTACTAGGATACAAAAAAAACGGCCATTAAGGCTGCTTTTTTTGTTAATTATTTTTAAAATAATTTTTGATTTTTTTCTTGATTATTCAGGGCTTCGTTAACTAAACGGTCAGCTTCCTTATTTTTTTCTCTAGAAATAAGAGTAAATTTAACTTTTTTAAAATCGAGTTTCAAATTCCAAGCAGTAAGAAATAGAAATTGAATTTTAGGCTCCAAAATTTTGTATTCTCCCCTCAATTGTTTTATTAAAAGCTCGGAGTCAGACTTTATTTCAATTTCAGAGTTTTTAGCTAATTTTTTCCCAAAAAGAGCTTTGAATTTTTTAAGAGCAAAAATTGCTGCTTGATATTCAACTTCATTATTAGTTAAATTCTCCCCCAGATACTGAGAATATTCTTTGATAATTTGGCCTTTTTCATTAGAAAAAACTACGCCAATTGCCGCTGGGCCCGGGTTTCCTCTAGAGCCACCATCTGTATGAATAGTAATCTTCTTCATTTGCTTAACTCGGTTAAGTTTTTTTTCAAGCATTCTCTAAACTTCTCTAAGTATTCGTTTTTTATTCTGAAGCCCGAGGCTAAAGGATGCCCGCCGTAAGTCAGAAGGCCTTCTGAGCATTTTTTCATCAAATCCACACTGTCCATTCCCTTGGGCATCCTGACTGTTCCTTGGGATTCTTTTTCTAAAATTTTAAAGATAAAAACTGGCTTTTGATATCTTTGGCAAAGAATGGAAGCTACCGGGCTAATTAAAGCGAACCCCCAATCGGAATCTCCTTCAAAAATAATCGGTTCTGATTTTTTGGCAATTCTCTCTTCCGCTTCTTGAGTAATTTCTCTTATCATTTCTTTTCTTATTTCGCTTTTTTTCTAAAAGCTTTCTGATAAGTTTTTTTGGTTCTTCTGAAGAAGTCGAGGTAAGTAAACGAAAAGAGGCTGGCAATTGATTTTCAACGTCTCTAATGTTCAAAATAGAAATGATTTTAGAAACTTTCATCTTTAAACTCTCGTAGCTCTGAAAAGGTTCCATCTCAAAAAAAGCTTTTAGGCCTGGCCGCCAAGAACGCTCAACAGAAGTTAACCCTTCTTCAGTCATTATTTTATTTTCTGATTCTTGAGGCATCATATCAGCAATAGTGGCTATGGCCGCTAACTCCAAAAAGTTTTGCCTTAGGGTTTCGGTCATTTTATCCTTTAAAAGGAGCTCGGAAAGCCTAAAAGCAATACCAGCAGCAGCTAACTCTTTGAAAGAATACTCATCTCCTTTTTGCTTTGGGTCAACAATAATTTCAGCTTCCGGTAGCTCATCTAAAACTTGGTGGTGGTCAACAATTATTACTTCAAATCCTAGTCTTTTGGCTATTTTTACCTCTTTAAAGTTTCCGATTCCACAATCTAAGGCAACTAAAAGGGCGTGCCCGGCATCTTTTTCTCCAAAAAGGTGCCGGGTTAAATAATCCAGGCCGATTTCTGATATGCCATAACCTTCAGTTTCTCTGTCCGGAAAATAAACAGCCGAGATTTCCCCGCCTAAATTTTTTATTGATTCTTTGACAATAATCACTGCTGCCACTCCATCTAAGTCAGCATCTCCATAGAGAACAATTCTTTCTTTATTTTTTATTGCTTTTAAAATTCGGCTGGCTACTTTCTTTAGGTTTTTTATTTCTGGCATTATTTTAAAGCTTCAATACCCACTAATTTCCCATCAGCAATAAAATCCAGCATTGCTCCACCGCCAGTTGAAACATGGTCAAATTTTTCGGTTAAGTTCATCTGATTTATAAATTTAACTGTCTCCCCTCCTCCAACCACTGAAAAAGCCCCACTTTCAATAATAGCTTGGGCGATTTCTGCTGAACCCTTCTGAAAACGTTCCTCCTCAACCTTTCCTAAGGGACCGGCCCAAAAAATTGTCTTAGCTGAGGCTATTTTCTCTTGAAAAAGCTCTATAGTTTTCGGACCGATATCCTTCCCTTCAATATCATCAACCGGTTCAACAATTTTTTGAGTATTTTTCAGTTGGATATTTTTCTCTTTTATTCCTTTATCAATTAGACCGCCAATCAATACCCAAGCTCCAATTTCTGAGATTTTATTAATTAATCTAGCTTTTGTTTCTGCTTTGACTCCTCCAATTATAGCTATTAATGGCTTGGCTGGATTTTCCATAATCTTAGCTAACATTTTAATTTCCTTTTCTAGCAAAAACCCTATTCCAGAAGGTAAATACTTGGGGACGCCAACCATTGAAGCATGGCTCCGGTGAGAATTAGCAAAAGCATCGTTAATATAAATATCCCCTAATTTTGCTAACCCCTGAGCGAAATTATCATCGTTTTCTTTTTCTTCTTTATGGAATCTTAAATTCTCCAAAAGTAATATTCCCCCTGGCTGCATCTGATAAGTCCGCTTTTCAATCTCCTCGCCAATACAATCTGGAGCCATATATATATGGGTGGCGGGTGGGTTGTAGTCTAAATATTCCATTAGCTTATGCTGAATTGGGGTCAACTTTTGACCTTCGATTACCTTTCCATCTGGCCGGCCCAAATGACACATCAAAATAACTTTAGCTCCCTGCTTAACCAAATAACTAATAGTAGGAATAGTTCTCTTAATTCGAAAATCATCTAAAATTTCCCCTTTTTCAGAGAGGGGAACATTGAAATCGCACCTAACTAAAACTCGCTTATTTTCAAAATTAAAATCTTTTAATGTCTTCATCCTTCTTTAGTTTTTTTAAGAGATTCTTCCAGGGCTTTTTTAAGCCCCTCTAAATCAACCTTCTTTCTCTTTGGTCCTTCGGGTTCAGTTTTAACTTTCTTTGAAGGAGAAAAAGAAACTGGCTCCTGCTTAGCTGCTTCTTCCAAAGAAACAGGGGGAGCCGTCTCTTCTTTTTCTTCGCCTTTTGCTTTCTCTTTTTCTTTCTCTATCTTCTTTAAACAAGCTCTACAATAAACTGGGCGTGAGCCATCGGGCGGAAAGATGACTTTAGTCCACTTCCCGCAACTAGCGCATTGGGCGTCATACAATACTTGGGGAGTGACTTGAGCGGTCTCGGTTGGTTTTATTATTCCCGTCCATTTGGAAATTTTTTCTTCAACATCTTTCCGAGAAGTACTATATCTTTCCCGGGAAACCTTAATAATCTTTTCCTTACTAGATTTGTCGAGTTTTTGAAAAGGCGGTAAGGTTTGGGCAGAAAAAGGCCTACCAGATAATCCGTCAATCATTAATTTCAAATAAATATTATATTTCCCCAAGTTTACTAAATCGTGAATGGTAAATTCTGGGGAAAGTTCTTTCTCTAGATATTCGGCATCTTCTGCCCCTACCCGAAAAGAAACTAATGTTCCCACGTTACCAAAAACAGCATCTCTCACCTCTTCTTCCATTTGGGTAATATATTGATGACCTAAAATCAAAGATAATCGATATTTCCTGGCCTCAGATAAAATATTAACAAAGCTGAGGGTGGCAAAGTTTTGAAACTCATCAACGTATAAGTAAAAATCTTTTCTTTCTTCTTCAGGAACATCAACTCTAGACATAGCTGCCAGCTGCAACTTAGTTATTAAAAGAGCTCCCAAAAGCATGGAATTGTCTTCTCCTACTCTTCCTTTGGAGATATTAGCGATTAAAATTTTCTCTTCATCCATCGCTTTTCTCATATCAATTGAAGAACGGACCTGGCCAATAATGTTTCTAATTAAGGGAGCGGAAATGAACTGGCCTACCTTGTTTTGGATGGCGGCGGTAGCTTCCACCTCGTATCTTTGGGTGTATCTGGCAAACTCTTGAAGCCAGAAAGATTTAACCACTGGATCGGTTACCCTATCTATTACTTTCTTTCGGTAATCAGGGTCAGCCAGCATTCGATTGACCCCTAAAAGAGTAGAACCAGGGTATTCCAAAAGAGCTAAGATGCAATTATTTAAAATATACTCCATTCTGGCCGACCAAACATCTGGCCAGATTTTTTTAAAAACGCCCATTAGCCCTGAAGCTACCAGGTGCCGATGCTCCACATCCACTTTTTCCATAACATTAAAAGCAATGGGGTATTCAAAATCAGCTGGATTAAAATAAATAACATCATTAACCCGCTGCGAAGGAATGAAATCTAATAACCTTTCTGCAGCTTCACCGTGAGGATCAACAAAACCGACCCCCTTGCCCATTTGGATGTCTTGAATGGCCATATTCTCCATCATGACAGTTTTTCCCATGCCGGTCTTGCCAATAAGATAAACATGCCGACGTCGATCGTCGGTTTTAATTCCAAAGCGCTTCCTTTGGTTGCGAAAGGTGGTCTCTCCAAAAAAATTTATTTCGTTGACTATTCCCTCCATAGATATTATTCTTGGGGCAGTTCTGGTGGCGGCCCTCCCTTCTTTGCCTCAACTCGAGGAACACCCATAGCCGGCGCCACCGCTCGGCTAGGAAAGTGATAAAGAGAAGCTAATTCCTCAGTGTTTAAGATAAAAGTTCCGGTTTTACGATCACCTTTCCTGGGAAACATGGGGTCAAATCTTTCTCGATATAGCCTTAGTATTTTCCTTTTTCTCAAATAAAGCCTCCTAGGGTCTAACAATGAAAGAGGAGGTCGACTGACCACTTTAGTAATGGTTTTCCCCAGAGGGACTAAGCCGTTCATATTATGGGTAATGTAGCTGCCAAAATAGGCAAAAATTAATCTTAAATTGGCCTTGAACCAGACTTCTTTTCTCCCTAAGAAAATAAATCTTATGGCGCACTTAAAAGGAGGCTTGCTAATTTTCTTTTCTACGCCAGTAACAATTTCTTTTTCTCCGGGAGTTAATCTTAATTCGGGAGCAATTAGTTCTAATTTTTCTTGAGATTTCTCTTCCCCGGGTATTTTTCCAGTAACTAAAACTTCAGCTACCTCCTGAACTATTGGTTTAATTGGTTTTTTCTCATCCCTTTTGGCTATTTTATCTCTTACCGCCGCTCCTTCGTCAAAAAAAGGCTGGGCGGCATCTTCGGCAATCGGACTAACTTGGAACTGAACCCAAAGTTGCTCTCCAGGTTTAATCTTCCCCATTACTTCCAAAAGAGTAGCCACAGGATCGACTCTTTTTTCTTCTTCTTTCTCAGTTTCTCTTTCAAACTCTACATAAGTTTTAATTGGATAGGGGTTAGCTTTTAAAGGACGGTAATCGGCAGCCCAAAGATCCCAATCTTT
This sequence comes from Candidatus Paceibacter normanii SCGC AAA255-P19, assembly GCA_000398025.1. GTDB lineage: Bacteria > Patescibacteriota > Minisyncoccia > Minisyncoccales > Paceibacteraceae > Paceibacter > Paceibacter normanii. The sequence continues at coordinate 47,526 of ASKX01000004.1, forward strand.
GCTAGGGATATTTTGAGGCACATTTCTGGTATAATCTTCAGCCAGAGTAATCTCAGCTTCAGGATACTGGGAATAAATGCTGGATTCAACAATGTCTCTTCGGTAATCGGGTAGCCTTATATAAAAATGGATATCTCCGCCAATAGAAACCGTTTCTAAAGAAAACCCTAAAGATATTTTTCCTTCCCACCATTTCTCCCAAAAATTGGGCGGATCCCAAAAGGCCTGCCAGAGACCAGCCATAACGTCTTCCATTGCCCTAATTGGCTTCAAGCTTTCTTCGGGAATCTTAATCTCCAGCAAAATCATTTTTTGCTTTTTCAAGAATCCTTCAGTTTGCCAAAAAAGCCAAAGGTGGCTGGCCGGCTTCCAGAAAAGAAAAGGCATAGGCAACCACCACCAGGCTTTTACTATCTGCCAGACATAACCAAAAATTAAAGAAAAAGAGGCTTCTGGCATACTAATTTAAGTAGTATTTTCCTTGAGGGTTTTTGGAAAAATATTTTTTATTGCTTAAATTCAATAAGATAGTGTTTTCTTTTACTTCTCTTTGTTTTAAAGCTTTCTTTAAAATTTCTTTTTTGCCCAAAGGCTTTCTTTCTTCTTTTAAAATTTGGAGGATAATATCTTTGACCGAACCTGATTGATATCCCCATTCTTGAAGTCCGTAAATTCCCCGGCCAACCAAGACAAATCTCGGGTCTTTAATTAGTTCATTATGCACGGTTTGAACCAAGCTTCCCGGGATCAATTTAGCCGCTTCAACAAAATGAAGAGGTTTATTTTCTTTTTTAAAAACTAAATAGGCTTTGTCTCTAATGCCTCGGGGATTAATTTCTGGCCAGTTTGGCAAACCAAAAAATCCTTCAGGGTTTTTCTGAATTTTTTTAGAGACATCTAAGATCGAAGAGATGAATCTCTTCTCTCCCTTCGTCCCCTTCGGGAGCTCGGTATAAGAAGTTAAGTTAGATTGAGATAAAGAAAAGCTAAAAGCTTTAAGGGGCAAGGGTTTCTTAGCGTTTTCTAGTTTGTGATAAAAAGAATCAATAATTTTTTTAGCCAAAACTAAAGATTTTTGGTTTGTAGTCCATAGGGGATAAAATTCTTCTGTTTCCCTGACCCTGTTAAAATCCTCTCCCAAAGTAAGCAAAAAATAAACTTGGGAATTTTGTTTCCCTTTTCCTAATTCTTCCAATAAAAGATCTTCTCTTTTTAGCTCTCCGTTGGCCTTGAGGTAGTTTTTAAGATACTGAAAAACTCGCTGGTATTTTTTGGTTTTTTGGTTTTATTTTTTGAAAACTTTCTTTCTCAATCTGACGCACCCTTTCCCTTGTAACACTGTATTCTTTACCAATCAATTCTAAAGTCTCCCTCCGATTGTTCCTCAAACCATATCGACGTGAAATAATTTCTTTTTGTCGTTGAGGTAACGTCCCAAGCAAATCCTGACAAATCTTAAAATAACTGAATTCAGTTTTCATGTGTTATTTTATTTAAGCATATTTTGAAGCTATTGTCAACGTTTCATTCTCTCCCGCCATCTCAGCCAACTAACTAAAACGGGGCTGGCTAAAAAGAGCGAAGAGTAGGTTCCAGCCACAATTCCTAAAATTAAAGCTAAGGCAAAATATTTAAGAGTTTCTCCGCCAAGAAAAAAAATAGCTATTAAAACAAATAAGGTGGTTAAAGAAGTATTGAAAGAACGAGTCAAGGTTTGCTTTAAAGAAATATTTACCGTTTCTTCGTAGCTTTCCCCTATTCTTTTTAAAAGATTTTCTCTAATTCTGTCGAAAACTACCACTGTATTATTGATTGAATAGCCCAGCACAGTTAGTAGGGCTACTACTACTGGAATAGTAATCTGAACGCTATAAAATTTCCCCAAAAGAGAAAAGATGCCTACTGTTATTAAAACGTCGTGAGAAAGAGCTAAAAGAGAAGATATGCCATATTGCCAACTGGCTATTGGCCGAGAGATTCTTCGAAAAACAAAAGCAATATAAAGAACTATTATCAAAAAAGATAAGACAACCACAATTTTTGTTTTGGCTTTTAGCTCTTGGCCAATCACCGGACCGATCGACTCAAAACGAAGCTCTTCCGCTCCTTCTAACTTCTCTAAAACTTGCTGATGGGTTTCTTCATTAATATCTTTCATTCTCAAAATAACCCCCCGCTCATCGGTAGGTTGAATGTAGATTTCTCCCAAATCAAGCTCAGTTAGGTTGTCTTTTATCTCTTGGTTTGAGGGCCTGTCTTCCTGATACTCTACTTCCAGGATACTGCCGCCAGTAAAATCAATTCCCGGCTTTAATCCGAAAACTAAGAGGCCGGCAATAGCCGCTATGATTAAAATCCCAGAAAAAATGAAATATATTTTAGAATATTTAAGAAAATTAACGGACATATCTTCGAAGTTCTTTTACTTTATCGGTCTTTTCCCAAGTAAAATCAGGGTCTTTTCTGCCAAAATGACCAAAACAGGCTGTTTTTTGATAAATTGGCCGCAAAAGATTTAGTTCTTTTATCATGCCACCGGGCGATAAATCAAAAGCTTTAAACACGGCTTTAATTAATTTCTCTTCAGCTACCCTAGCGGTACCAAAACTATTTATATCTATCGAAAGAGGCTCAGCCCCGCCAATAACGTAAGATAACTCAACTTGACACTTCTCGGCTAAATTAGCAGCAATAATGTTTTTAGCAATATATCTTGCCATATAAGCTGCCGATCTGTCTACTTTAGTCGGGTCTTTTCCGGAAAATGAACCGCCGCCAATGGGAACCTGGGGACCGTAAGCATCAACTACATTCTTTCTGCCGGTAGCGCCGGTATCGGAACAAGGCCCCCCTATGACAAAACGACCAGTATTGTTGATGTAAAATTTAGTTTTTTTGTCTATAAATTTGTTACCAACCGGCCTGATAACTTTTTGAGCAATATCTTTCCTTATTCTTTTTAAAGAAACGCTTGGATCATGCTGGGCAGCAATAACTACCGAATCTAATCTTTTAGGTTTCTCTCCCTGATATTCTACTGTTACTTGCGATTTTCCGTCCGGCCGCAAATAAGGTAAAATCTTCTTTTCTCTAACCTCAGCCAATCTTAAAGAAAGCTTGTGAGCTAAGGATATAGGCAAGGGCATCAATTCCGGAGTTTCTTTACAGGCAAAACCTATACTTATTCCTTGATCACCCGCTCCCTGCGTTTTCTCTCCAGTCTTTTTTACTCCTAGGGCAATGTCGGGTGACTGTTCGTGAATAGTATTGAAAACAGCTAAAGTATTGCAATCAAAACCGTATTCTGGTTTATCATAGCCAATATCTCTAACAACTTTTCTAACTAAATTATTTACGTTAACCCAAGTTTTAGTAGTAACCTCTCCTCCAACAATGATATAACCCATTCCTACCGAAACTTCGCAGGCTACTCGGGCTTTCTTGTCTTTTTTAAATATCGCATCTAAAATAGTGTCAGCGATAATGTCAGCTACCTTGTCAATATGCCCGGGAGTTACTGATTCAGCTGTTAAAATTTTTTTCAACGCCATAGCCATTTTATTCTTTCTAATTTAGTATTAACAAAGCATTTAAGAAAGTTTTTAGTAATAACGATAGCCGAAAACATGGAAATCAAGATTCCAAAACTTAAAGTAGTGGCAAACCCCTTAATGAAACTGGTGCCAAATCCAAATAAGATAATGGCTACTAATAAAGTGGTTAAATTGCCGTCCCTAATTGAAGGCCAAGCTCGATTAAATCCTTCTTCTACCGCTTGGCCAAAACTTTTTTCCTCCCTTAATTCTTCTCTCATTCGAGAGAAGATTAAAACATTAGCATCAATAGCCATACCAATGGACAAAATAAAGCCGCCAATTCCAGCCAAGGTCAGAGTAACCGGGATTAATTTAAATATAGTTAAAACTAAAACAATATAAGCTCCCAAAGCCAGGGAGGCTAAAATTCCCGGTAAGCGATAAAAAATAATCATAAATAAAATTACTGCTAAAAAGCCGATCATTCCAGCCTTTAATGATTTCTCTAAGGAAATACTCCCCAGGGTGGGCCCCACTGATTGCTGAGAGATCAGCTTTATGGGAACTGGCAAAGCGCCGGCGTTTAAGTTTCGAGCTAAGGACTTGGCTTCATCGATAGTAAAGCTACCGGTAATTTGAGCCCTACCCCCGGCAATTGTTTCTTGAACGACTGGAGTAGAAATTGGTAATCCGTCAATGTAAATTGCTAAAACCTTCCCAACGTTTTTTGAAGTTAACTCCTCAAAAATCTCTGCTCCCTCGTCATTAAACTGAAGCATAACTAAGGCCTTATAAGTAGTAGTTTGGTCAAAACCCAGTTCGGCCTTCTTTAAATATTTCCCGGTTAAAGGAGTTGAAGCAAAAGGGTCTTCAATACTCCCTTCGCCAGCTTCCACTACCTTTCTGTTTTGCTCTAAAATTTCTTGGTAATTTTCTTTTTGTTCTTTAAATTCCAAGTAGGGCGTTTGACCGATCATTTCAATGGCTTGGGCTGGATCTTTTATCCCGGCCAACTCAACAATTAATCTATATCGACCCGGAGCTTCCTGGGTTTGGACCATTGGCTCTCTGACTCCAAAAAGGTTTACCCGCCTCTCGATTACATCTCTCAGCCCTTGCATTGAGGGACTGTAATTTTCTTTTTCAACATTGGAAAGATCGGCTTCATAAATTAAATGGGTTCCTCCTTGCAAATCTAAGCCGAGCTTAAAGGGAGTGTCCGGAATTTCGGGAATATTGCTCAGTTTTTCTATATATTTAATTTCATTCTTCCTGGCATTTAACCAATCTACTGATTGATTCCAAGGTTGAGGATAACAAAAATTAGCCAAAAAGAAGGCCAAGATAAAAATAAAAGCAACGGTTATATAAACTTTCCTTTTTGACATACTTTTTCTATTTTAATTCATTTTTCTATTTAGTCAATCTAACAATATTGATTTGACAAAACTTTAATTTTATAGTTTAGTATATTTAAAGAGGGCCCTTTAAAAATTTGGAGTCTTGTAAATCTTGTAAAGGAGGCTACTGATGGAAAGAGTAGAAGGACGGGGAAGACCAACACTAAAGGTTACTAGATTCTTTATCTGGATGGCAGCTCTCGGAATCATTGTCCCGCCTCTCCATGAAATATGGGGGCACCTGGCTGTTGCTTTAGGGCTAAAAGGTGGCGGCTGGGCAGAATCTGCCCAATGGGGATTTGCTGGCTGGTATCATTTTGCTGGCCAACTCCCGCCCCATGGAGAACTAATCTATTTTGCCGGCGGACTGGTTGTCTTTGTTTTATTAATGGCTTGCTGGATTTGGTTCTACCGTTCAGTTACCTTATGGGACATGGGAGAGGAAATGGCTGTCTTCTTCTGGGCAATTGTCAGTTTATTCTATGGCATCACTGAAGGCCTGATGGGTTTTGATATTATTCCTTACGAGCGCTTCTTCCTGGTTTCAGGGATCACTACTGGAGTCGGTGCTCTGGCAGCTGTTCTTATCTATATCTTTGTCTTTGGCAAAAGAATAGAGAAATGGCTCTTCTGGAAAGAAGAATACATCTGGGTAGAAGGCAAAGCCAGGCTAGTCAATAAAGTAGTAGGCACCCTTGTCTTTGCCGGAATACTAGGCTGCATTGCTGGTTCTCTCAATCAGTGGTTCCAGGATATTTTCTGTAAAGCTGCTGGTGGTCAAAGCCAAATAGAGAAAATCTTTTGGGGAGTGGGTCAAGATATACACTTTGTCCAATTACCAGCAAACCATGCCTGGACAATAAACTTGGCGGGCTTGGCAGTATTTCTTATTTTCTTCGCTTTTTGGATTTGGCCTTACCTTTCCAAAACCCGAGGAGACCTTAATATAGAGCTGCCCTTGGCTGCCTGGGGAATAGCTGAATTGTCCTATGGAGCAATAAAACTCTGGAGCCACTTCCATCCCGGCTGGACATTTTCAGAAACTATTTTAACCATCCTTCCCCTAGCTACAGCTATCATTGTTGTTGGCCTGTACTTACCGACCAAATATGTTCCCTGGTTGACAGAGAAAGAAGTAATTAATCGTCGGATACCGCGAAAATAACAAGGTACAAAGAAGAGGCGGAGCGTCAAAGCTCCGCCTCAACTGTTTTATTTATAATCCAGCTAGCAAAGCAGAGGCAATGCCAATTAAAAATATTCCATCAAAAACTCCTGCTCCGCCAATTGAAATAAAGCCGCCATATTCCTGAGCTTTCTTTAAATTTAAAATGTCAGCTCCGATAAGAGTGCCCAAAACTCCGGCGATGAAAGCTGTGGGAGCAGCAAAATTAGGAGCTAAAAGAAAAGCAAAAAGGGCAGAAAAAATGGGAGGAATTAAGGCGGGCAGAGAAATTCCTCGGCCAGGGATAACTCTAGCTAAAAACCTGGAGATGACAACCATAAGAATGGTGGCTATTAAAATTGGCTCCAAAGAAAAACCAGATTTGAAAGTCAGAAAAAGAAAATAAAAAGATAAAAAAATGGGGATGACTGCTCCCCCCAAATTAATGGCTATGCCTTGAGCTTCAATCCGTGGCGCTCGGAACAGCCCAAAAAAGCGAGATTCTTCTTTATAAATTAATTTCTTTTTGCCCAGAGGAATGTTAATGCTGGAGCCGATAAGAATTGCCAGCAATAAAAATATGGTTATCTCAGGAGAGATTCCTAATTTCTCAAATCCCAGAGTAACAATATGAAAATAACCCAAAATAAATAAAAGGGGCAGGGCTAAAATAAAAAAGGCAAATATTAAACAACCAACAGGCAAAAAAAACATAGATTATTATCCGTATTTAGGATAACAACATTTCTTATATTTTATTGGCTTACCAGTGACGGGGTCTTTTTTACCGCAGGGACAGGGATCGTTTCGGCCCGGTTTATTTTTGGATTTAACAATTGGAGCAGAGGAACTAACTGCAGCCGCGGGAGGTGGAGCCGGGGCTAAAGTTACTCTAAAAATTGTATTGGCCACATTTACCTCAAAATTCTTAAGCAGTCCCTGAAACATCTTATGGCCTTCATTTTTATATTCCACTAAAGGGTCTTGATGACCATAAGCTCTTAATCTGACTGAGTCCCTTAAATAATCCATATTTTCTAAATGTTCCAGCCAAAGCATATCTAAAATCCTTAAACTAACAACCTTTTCAACCTGACGCATATTTCCCTCACCCATCTCTTTTTCTTTCTTTTCATAATCCTGTTCTGTGAAACCGGCTTTTTTAACTATTTCTATAATATAGAGCTTTAGACTATCTTTAGCTTTCTCCAGTATTTCTTTTCTTTTTTTATAAATTACATCTCGGTGTCTGTTTAAAACATCGTCGTATTCTAAAACATGTTTTCTTAAATCAAAATTCATCCCTTCGATTTTAGTTTGGGCTGACTCAATGACTCCGGAAATCAAATTGGTTTCAATCGGTTGATCCTCGGGAATTTTTAACATACCCATCAAAGATTGAACTCTTTCTCCCCCAAAAATTCTCATTAAATCATCTTCCAAAGAGACGAAAAATTGGGAAGAACCAAGGTCTCCCTGTCTTCCCGACCTCCCTCTTAGCTGATTGTCTATTCTTCTAGCTTCGTGTCTTTCGGTACCAATGATGTGCAGGCCTCCCGACTCTTTAACTTTTTTAGCTTCTTCAAGGTCCGGGGGGTTGCCGCCTAAGATTATATCCACTCCCCTGCCGGCCATATTAGTGGCTATGGTTACAGCTCCCAATTTCCCGGCCTGAGCGATAATTTCTCCTTCTCTTTCATGATGTTTGGCGTTTAAGATTTGGTGGGCAATTCCTTCTCTATCTAGCAATTTTCCCAAATACTCATTTTTTTCAATAGAGGTAGTGCCAACTAAAACTGGCTGGCCTTTTTGACTTCTTTCTTTGATTTCTCTAACCACTGCTTGAAACTTTCCTTCGGCAGTTTTCAAAACTAAATCGGAAAGGTTTTGTCTAATCATTGGTTTATTGGTAGGAACAATTATCACTTCCAATCCATAAACTTTATCAAACTCTTCAGCCGAAGTGGCAGCGGTTCCGGTCATGCCAGCCAATTTCTGATACATCCTAAAATAATTTTGAAAAGTAATGGAGGCCAAAGTCAAAGATTCCGGTCTAATCGCCACTCCTTCTTTAGCTTCAATTGCCTGGTGAAGGCCGCCCGACCACCTTCGGCCCGGCATCAATCTTCCGGTAAACTCATCAACAATGATAATCTGACCATCTTTAACCACATAATCCCTGTCTTTTTTAAAAAGAGCCTCAGCCCGTAGCGCTTGCTCTAAATGATGTAAATATTTAATTCCCCGTTCTTCATAAATATTTCCCATGTCCAAAATCTTTTCGATCTTGTTTATTCCTTCTTCAGTTAAGGTGGCTGCCTTCATTTTTTCATCAATCTGGTAGTCAGTTTGGGGATTTAGTTTGGGAATAATTCTGGCAAACTCCTGATAGTATTTGGAGCTTTCCATGTCGGGGGCCGAAATGATTAAAGGGGTTCTAGCTTCATCAATTAAAATGGAATCCACTTCATCCACGATAGCGTAATTAAAGCCCCGCTGAGCCTGTTGAGACAGGTCATAAACCATATTATCTCTCAAATAATCAAATCCAAACTCGTTGTTAGTGCCATAAGTAATATCAGCTGAATAGGCCTCTTTTCTTTGACAGGGCCTCAAATAACTCTCAATTACCTTAAAACCGCCCATCTCATCGCGTTGTTTGTCTAGTTCCTCGCCAGCCGCCTGATAATTGGGGTCATATAAAAAAGCAGCTTCATGCGCCAGGCAGCCAACGCTTAATCCTAAAGCGTGGTAAATCTGGCCCATCCAGATTGTATCTCTTTTAGTCAAATAATCATTAACCGTTACCACGTGAGCTCCTTTTCCTTCTAAAGCGTTTAAGTAGATAGACAAAGTGGCAGCTAGGGTTTTTCCTTCCCCGGTTTTCATTTCAGCGATTTTTCCTTGATGCAAAACAATACCGCCGATCAGTTGGACATCAAAGTGTCTCTGCTTTAAGGTTCTTTTAGCTGCTTCCCTAACTAGAGCAAACGCTTCCGGCAGAATATCATCTAAGGTTTCTCCTCCGTCAGCTGGCAGATTTAGTCTTTCTCTAAACTCAGCCGTCTTTTCTTTTAATTTTTCATTAGAAAATTGCTCGAATTCTGATTCGAGAGAGTTTATTTTTTCGACTAGGGGCTGGATTTTCTTCAGGTATTTTTCGTTAGCATCACCAAAAATTTTATTTATAATTGACATAATCTTTAATAATAGCTCATTTTTCTTGACATCTCAATTTCTTTTTTTAGCTCTTTCAAAATTGCCCCAAATAGCCTCTTGTCTTTAGCGATTTCTTCTATGAAGATAATTCCTTTATTTTTGATTTTGTTTTGAGATCGAAGAGATAAATCTCTTCTCTCTCCTCGTCCCTTTCGGGAATTCGGAGATAGGAGATTTAATATTGTTACTGGAAGGAGAGCGGTTATTTTCTGCATAGAGTTCAATTTTTCATTTCTTTCGGCTTCACTGAAAATCTTCCAAATAACCTTCTTTTTTACCCCAGAAATTTCAACTAAAGCTAAAGTGACATTATCTGTTTTTTTGCTGGTTAATATCTTTTTAGTAAAAGAAAGGTTTTCTTTTTTAAAGAATCCGTAATTTTTGAGATATTGAAAAAAATGAAAAAAACCAATTGGTCTAATCACTCTAAAAATAATATCTTTCGGCTTTAAGCTGTAAAATAAAGTGCTCCACTCTTCAACAAAATAACTTTCGTATTCCCCTACGCCTTTTACTCTTTCTCTCTTGTAACCCGAAAAAGGGGGTAAGCTGATCTTCTTTTTGTTTTTAATAATTTTGGCTGGATACAAGTGCTGTTCAATTAAATCTTCAAAGCACCAAGTAAAAGGGAAGAAAAGCTGATTGTCTTTAGGAAGAGTCCCAGCTGAAATTTTAATACTATTTATTCTCTCAAAATTTTGAGATTCAAAACCAACAATTAGATTAACCAGGCCTGGAGAAAAACCGCAACCGGGAATTACTTTTATTCCTTTTTCTAAAATTTCTTTTCGATGCTTAAAATAAAAAGAGATGGGCAGAGCAGAAACATCAATCAAATCTTTTTTATGCTTTAGAGCTAATTTTAATCCTTTTTCTGCTACCTCACTGGGTAAAGCACCGATTAAAACATCATAGTTTTTGACATCTTTTTCATTAGAAAAAAAGGCAACTTTCTTGGTTGCTTTAGATTTCTTTAGTCGATGAAAGATTGCCTGGCCAACGCTTCCCTTGCCAACAATTAAAGCTGCCATATTTTGGGCAAAACCATACTTTGTTTATGGATCTCCGGAGAATAATATCTAAACTTTTTTTTAATCTTTTTTAAATTTACTCTGCTCAAATCTATTTTCTTTGAGGCTCCCAGAAAACAGTAGTCTCCGCAGTGGTAAGAAGGCATAGTAAATTTGTAGGGTTGAACGTAAGGGAAAATTTTCTTTAATTTCAAGAAAATTGGTTTAATCAAATTCTTAAAATCTAAAAAGGAACCTATTTGAGCTGCCATTATGCCGTCTTTTTTAAGAACTCGGAAAACATTTTTGTAGAAATTAGTGGAATATAAAGCTAAAGAGGGGCCTACCGGATCGTTAGAATCTACAATAACTATATCAAAAAAATCCCTGTAGTCCCTCACAAAACTTGCTCCGTCGCCAATAAATAATTTTAATCTTTTATCTAAAAAGGCCCCCTTAGAAACAAAAGGTAGATATTTAGCAGAAATTTCAATTATTTTTTTATCTAAATCTACCAAATAAACTTCTTTTACTGGATG
>ASKX01000005.1 GCA_000398025.1 Candidatus Paceibacter normanii SCGC AAA255-P19
CCAAAGAGGTAGCTGTACCCAAATCAATAGCCACATCTTCAGAGATAAATGAGAGGATTTTATTTAGCATAATAAATGAAAATTTTCAATCAATTATGTCAAAAAAATAGTCGATGAAGATAAATCTTCATTTCCATCCGCGTTTGCTCAATGAAATATTTATTTCATTTCGGCGTTCGAGAGATAAATATAAATTGAGCGAGAGATGAGATTTATCTCATCGAACTTATAAATAAAAACTTGATAAATGGCGATTATTGGGCACCAAAAGCAGTGGCAATTCCTAAAACAAATTGCCCAAGAAAATAAACCTTCCAGAGCTTTGTTATTTTCTGGCCCCGGCAAGGTAGGAAAAAAGAAAGTTGCCTTTGAGTTTATTAAATTAATCTGCGGTAAAGATTTTTTTATAAAAGAACAGCCCGATTTCAACTTAATCGAGCCAGAAAATCAAGAAATTCGTATTTCTCGGATAAAAGAACTCACTTGGAAATTATCTCTTAAGCCCTATTCGGCCCCGATTAAAACAGCGATTATAGATGAAGCTCATTGTTTAAATCAAGAAGCCCAGAACGCTCTTTTAAAAACTTTAGAAGAACCGAAGGGAGAAACTCTTCTAATTTTAATTACTGAGAGGCCAGAAGCTTTATTTTCAACTATAATTTCCCGGTGTGAAAATCTTAAATTTTATCCAGTAAAAAACTTCGACATTGAAAAATATCTTAAAAGTCAGGGCTGCCCTGAAGAAAAAATAACTGAAATTAGCAAATTTTCTTTGGGCAGGCCGGGAGCGGCCATAGATTTTTTCCATTCGCCCAAAAAATTAGAAGACCAAAAGAAGATTGTCAGCAAACTCGCCAAACTCATTGATACTGATTTGTTTTTTCGTTTTCAGTATGCCAAGGAGTTGGCCGAAGATTCCTTAAGCTTGAGGGAGGTTTTGGAAAGCTGGTTGGATTGCTTTCGTGATGCCCTGTTAGAAAAAATAAAAGGAAGAGAAACTTTCAAAGGTTATTCTTTAGCTAAGATTAAACAGATTATCAATCTTGTTCAGTCAACTAATTTCTTAATTTCTACTACTAATGTTAATCGCCGCTTAGCTCTAGAAACGCTATTAATGGAACTTTAAGCTATGAGTACCTATCAAGATATTGTTAATAAAATTAAACCCGAACTAGATAAAACCATTAATTTCTTAGAAAGAGAATTGGCTAAAATTCATACCGGCCGAGCAACACCAGCTTTAGTGGAAGACGTAGTCGTGGATTGTTTTGGTCAAAAATTTCCTTTAAAACAATTGGCAGCTATCTCTATCCCTGAGTCAAAACAGATTTTAATTCAACCCTGGGATAAATCTTATATTGAAGGTATAGTTTCTGCTTTGGAAAAAACAGGGGTAGGAGCAAATCCGGTAGTGGATAAAGAAGTAGTTCGGATTACCCTCCCGCCTTTGAGCGAGGAATACCGGCGGCAATTAGCCCATATTATTTCAGAGAAACAAGAAGAAGCCAAGAGGACGGTTCGACATTGGCGAGAAGAGGCCTGGAAAGAAGTTCAAGATGGATTTCGGGAAGGGGAAGTTCGAGAAGATGATAAATTCCGAGCTAAGGACGATCTCCAAGATTTGATTGATGAATATAATAAAAAAATTGAAGAAATAGGAGAAAGGAAGAAAAAAGAGGTTACTTTATAAATCTATGTTTTTTTCTATCATCATTGCTTTTTTCAGTTTAATTGGCCTGTTGGTTCTCCATGAATTTGGCCATTTCATTCTAGCTAAAAAATTCGGAATAAAAGTTGAGGAGTTTGGCATAGGTTATCCTCCAAGATTAATTGGCAAGAAGATCGGGGAGACCATTTATTCCTTAAATCTTATACCTTTTGGAGCTTTTGTTAGGATTCACGGTGAAGAAGGCGGTCTGGAGGATTACCAAAGTTTTGTTGGCAAACCAATGAAGCAGAGAGTATTGATTGTTTTGGGAGGAGTAATATCTTTCTGGGTAATAGCAGCCATTCTTTTAAGTGTTGTTTTTAGCTTGGGCGTGCCTCTGCCAGTTGAAGATACGGCCACCCAAATAGCTCAGCCTAAAGTTCAGATTGCCCAAGTCGTTAAAGACTCGCCAGCTGAAATGGCTGGGCTTCAGCCTTTTGATATTATTCGTGAGCTAAAAAGCCAAGATGAATACTTAAAAAGCGACAAGGTGGAAGATATAGTTAATTTTGTGAATAAACATCAAGGGGGAGAAGTTACCTTGACTTTACAAAGATGGGAAGAGTTTTTAGAAGTTACTTTAGTTCCCCGAGTTTCTCCTCCGTTAGGAGAAGGAGCTATGGGAGTAGCTTTGGTTAGAACTGCTTTAAGATCTTTTCCTTGGTATGAAGCGCCTTTTCGGGGAATAGCGGCTACCGGCGAGCTAACCTGGGCCACTTTGCAGGGTTTGGCAGGGATGTTCGGCCATCTGGTAAAAGAAAAAGAAGTGCCAGCCGGTGTTTCTTTGATGGGTCCTTTGGGAATTTTTGATTTTTTGAGACACGCTTTTCAGCTGGGAGTGAGCTACTTTCTCTATTTTGTTGCTTTAATTTCCATATTTTTGGCCATATTTAATCTTTTTCCCATTCCCGCTTTAGACGGAGGGAAACTGCTTTTTCTGGGGATTGAAGCTGCCAGAAAAAAGCCAGTTTCTCCCAAGATAGAACAAAACATTACTGCTTTCTTTTTCATTTTATTAATTGGCTTGATGATTTTTGTCACTGTAAAATTTGATATCCCCCGAGTTTTTTAATTCATTGAACATGTTGCAATCTCAACTTTTTGCCAAAACTAAAAAAACAGCTCCCAAAGACGCTCAAGTCATCAGCTACAAGCTTTTAGCCAGGGCCGATTTTATTGAGCAATCGTTTAGCGGGGTTTATCGCTTCTTGCCGTTGGGCTTTAAAGTTTTAAAGAAAATAGAAGATATTATTAGAGAAGAAATGGTGGCTCTGGGAGCCCAAGAGGTTTATTTGCCTGCTCTTCAAAATAAAAACCTTTGGCTGGAGACTAACCGCTGGAAAACTATTGACCCGCCTTTGTTTAAACTGGAAGACCGTCACCAAAAAGAAATTGGTTTGGGCTCAACTCATGAAGAAGAGATTACTGATATTATTCGCCACCGAATCAAATCTTATCAGGATTTACCTTTTTTCCTTTTCCAAATTCAAAACAAGTTCAGAAACGAAATGCGGCCCACCGGCGGCATCCTCCGAACTCGGGAGTTCTTAATGAAAGACCTTTATAGTTTCCATGCCGATGAAAATGATTTAGTTAAGTTTTATGAAAAAGTTAAAAAAGCTTACTTTAAAATTTTTCAAAGATGTGGTTTATCTGTAATTTGCGTCGAAGCTAGTTCGGGAACAATTGGCGGAGAGCTTTCTCACGAATTTATGGTGCTTTCACTTTGCGGAGAAGATGAGATTTTAACTTGTAAAAAATGCGGCTTTGCCGCTAATGTTGAAAAGACTGGAGAAATTAAAAACTGTCCTAAATGTAAAAGTAAATTAGAAAAAAAGAGTTGCATTGAAGTTGGTCACATTTTCAATTTAGGTACAAAATACAGCCAAGTCATGAAGGCTGTCTATATTGGCCAGAAAGGCAAATCTCAGCCAATTGTCATGGGCTGCTACGGAATAGGCCTTCCCAGATTAATGGCAGCTGTGGTGGAGATTAGCCATGATAAAGCCGGCATTATCTGGCCAAAAGAAATATCTCCTTTTGATGTCCATTTAATTAAGATTGAAGACACCCCAAAAGTCAAAAGGGTAGCTGAAAAAATATACAAAGATTTGCAAAAAACCGGAAAAGAAGTATTATATGACGATAGAGACAGGTCCCCTGGTGAAAAATTCGCTGATTGCGACCTAATTGGTATTCCTCAAAGACTGGTGGTTAGCGAAAGAACTTTAGAAAAGGAATGCGTAGAGGTAAAGAAACGAAACGAAATAAAAACAAAATTATTGAAAATTAAATCATTAAAAATTGATTGAAAATTTTCATTTATTATGCTAAATAAAATCCTCTCATTTATCTCTGAAGATGTGGCTATTGATTTGGGTACAGCTACCTCTTTGGTTTATGTTCGGGGACGAGGAATTATTACCCAAGAGCCCTCGGTGGTGGCGGTTAATCAGAAAACCGGCCAGATTTTAGCCATTGGCAACGAAGCTAAAAAAATGGTCGGCCGGACGCCAGCCCACATTGTAGCCACTCGACCTTTAGTTTCGGGAGTAATTTCTGACTTTGAAGTAACAGAGCAGATGCTTCGTTATTTTATTGAAAAAGCTCACCGGAGAAGGTTTATTGTTAATCCTCGGCCCCGGGTAATTATTGGTATTCCTTGCGGCGTAACTGAGGTGGAGAAAAAATCAGTAATTGATGCTGGAAAATCAGCTGGAGCCAGAGAGGTTTTTTTGATTGAAGAACCAATGGCGGCAGCCATTGGCGCTAGGCTGCCAGTTCAGGAAGCTGGCGGAAATTTTATTATTGATATTGGCGGTGGCACAACGGAGGTAGCTATAATTTCTTTAGGAGGAATTGTTTTGGCTAAAAGTTTAAGAATAGCTGGGGACAAACTAAATGAAGATATAATTCAGTTTGCTCAGGAAGAATATAAATTATTAATTGGTGAGCGGACATCTGAGGCAATTAAAATTGGCATTGGTTCGGTTTATCCTTTGAAAGAAAAAAGAGAGTTGCCAATGAGGGGAAGAAACTTAGTCACCGGCTTGCCGGAAGAAATTCTGGTTTCTGATGAAGATATCAGAAAAGCAATGGAAAAATCGATTAGGCAAATTATTGCTGAAATTAAAGCAGCCGTCGAAGAAACGCCCCCCGAATTATTGGCCGATGTGATGACTAATGGAATTTATCTTTCTGGTGGCGGTTCCTTGTTGCGGGGGTTAGATAGTTTGGTGGCTAAGGAAACAAAAATTCCTACTAAAACCGTAGAAGATCCGGTTACCGCCGTAGTCAGGGGAGCAGGCCTGGTTTTAGAAAACCTCGACGAATTACAAGAAGTATTAGTGGAGACAGAGGAATTAGAGCCCCCCCGCTAAAAATTGAAAATTATGATTTCCAAAGAGGAAGTTAAACATATTGCTAAATTAGCTAGGTTGGGTTTAAGCGAAAAAGAAATTGAAAAAATGAGAGAAGAGTTGTCGAAGATTTTAGATTACATTGAAAAACTCAAAGAAGTTGACGTTTCCAAAGTGGAACCCACCAGTCATTCAATTAAGGTGGAAAATGTAATGAGAGCAGACGAAAGTTTAAAGTCTAAAGTTCAAAACTCAAAATTAGTGGAAATGGCTCCAGATACCAAAGACGGGTTTGTTAAAGTAAAATCTATTCTTGGTCGATGAAGCTAACCGATTTAACAATTAGTCAGGCTCACGAGGGTCTTAAGAAAAAAGAATTTTCAGCTTTAGAGCTTTGCCGGGCTTATTTAGACAAAATAAAAGAAAAAAACAGAGAGATATTCGCTTTTTTGACAGTTAACGAGGAATTAGCCCTTTCTCAAGCAAAAAAAATTGACAACTCAATTTCTGGTGGTAAAAAAATTTCTGTTTTAACTGGAATTCCGGTAGCCATTAAAGATAATATGTTAGTGGAAGGTGTTAAATGTACAGCTGCTTCAAAGATGTTAGAACATTTTATTGATCCTTATGATGCTACGGTAGTAAAAAAGCTTAAAGATGAAGATTGTGTCATTCTGGGCAAAACTAATCTTGATGAGTTTGCCATGGGTTCTTCCACTGAAAATTCGGCTTTTGGACCCACCAGAAATCCTCATGATTTAACTCGAGTACCGGGCGGAACCTCGGGCGGGTCAGCAGCTGCTGTGGCAGCTGATATGGCAGTTTATGCTTTGGGTTCAGATACTGGCGGTTCTGTCAGGCAGCCGGCTTCCTTTTGCGGAGTAGTTGGTTTAAAACCAACTTACGGGGCAGTTTCTCGGTATGGCTTGATTGCCTTTGCTTCCTCTTTAGACCAAATTGGACCAATAACCAAGACCGTAGAGGATTGTAAAACAGTTTTCGATGCAATTTCGGGAAAAGACGAATTAGATTCAACATCGGTTGAATCGAAAATTCGAAATTCGAAATTCGAAATTCGAAATTTAAAACTTGGTGTCCCAAAAGAGTATTTTGTTAAAGGATTGGATCCAGAAATAGAAAAACTAGTGAAGGCGGCAATTAAAAAATATGAGGAAATGGGGGCTAAGATTGAGGAAGTGAGTTTACCTCATGCAGAGTATGCTCTTCCAGCTTACTATATTATTAATCCCTCTGAAGCTTCAGCTAATTTAGCCAGATATGATGGGATAAAATATGGGTTTTCAGTTCAAGAAGGAAAAGATTTGATGGATGTTTATCTAAAAACTAAAGGTGAGGGATTTGGAGAAGAGGTAAGAAGAAGGATTATGTTGGGGACTTATTCTTTGTCAGCTGGCTATTATGAAGCCTATTATTTGAGGGCCCAAAAAGTAAGAACTTTAGTCAAAAATGATTTTGATAAAGTGTTTGAAAAAGTTGATGCTCTTTTGGGTCCGGTTTCGCCAGTTTTGCCTTTTAAGATAGGGGAAAGGATTGCCGATCCGCTTTCAATGTATTTAGTTGATGTTTATACGGTTTCTATTAATTTAGTAGGCCTGCCGGCTCTTTCTCTGCCTTGCGGAAAAGTAGGAAAGCTGCCAGTTGGTCTTCAAATTATTGGCAAACCCTTTGAAGAAAATAAAATTTTAGATATCGGTAAAACTTTTGAAGAAACATGGACCAGTTAATTTCTTTTATACTTTCGCCTAATTTTTCCGGTTGGTTTGGCATCCTGAGAGTAGTTTTTGTAATCCTGAGCTTAGCTTTGTTGTGGTTGATTATTGCCGCTTTAGTTAAAACCAGTTGGCTAAAGCGGATGGCACTCTGGGATTTACAGGAAATTTTAACTTACCGGCCTTTTGGAGTAAGAAAAATTGTTAAGCAATGGCGGGTGATAAAAGAGAAACTAGAAACCGGCCAAGAGTCAGAATGTAAATTAGCGGTGATAAAAGCTGATGAAATGTTGTTCAAGACTTTAAACAAAATGGGTTTTGGCGGTAAGGCCTTGGGGGAGTGCTTGGCTAAGTTGACCACTGCTTCTCTTCCCGATATTGAAGATGTAAAATTGGCTCATCGAATTCGCAACAACATTATTCACGATCCTGATTACAGGTTAACTCTGGAAGAAGCAAAAAAGGCAATTGAAGTTTACGAGAAAGCCCTGACTGATTTACAAGCCCTCTAAAATGTGTTAAAGTATCACCGCGGGGTAGTGGAGTAGTACCATGCGAGGCCCATAACCTCGTGACGGCCGTGCAATTCGGCCCCCCGCAACAAGTTTTTTATTATGCCGGCCGGGGTAGCTCAGTGGTTAGTAGCAGGGTCTTCATAAGGCCAAGGTCGTGAGTTCAAATCTCACCCCCGGCACCAAAATTAAGGACGCGTGCGGGCGTAGCTTAGCTGGTTTAAAGCGCCACTCTGTCACAGTGGAGATCGTGGGTTCAAATCCCATCGCCCGCGCAAGCGGATAGCGAAGCGCGAAAGAAGAGAATAAAATTCTCTTCGCCCGCGCAAGCGGATAGCGCAAGAAGGAGGGAGACCTCCTTTTTTTATACAAACAAGAGGGAGGTCAAAGTACCTTCCCAACAGAATAACGAGAGGAGGTGATGCAAATGAAGCTTAAGCATTGTAAAAGATGCCACACTAACTACGGCCCGCATCTTGAAGAGTGTCCCCATTGCGGGCACAGAAAATTCAAGATGCGTAACATTGACTTTGTTCCCAGAATGAAGTGGTTCAGGCGGATCTGGAGGAGAATCACCGGCTTAATCAACGACGGAAAGGAGGTGATCAAATGGCCGGCCCAGTAATGATGACCGAGCAGACGATTAATGAGATGGTCAAAGGAGCGGAAAATCAATTAGGCGTGCCGATACCAGGACTAAAAGAAGAGATAGAGAAGACTGCGCCAGAAGAATTTATGATGAAAGGAGTTGTTGCCTTTGTAAGAGAAAAAATGATGGATGTTCTTCAGAGGGCAATGAACGCCTGCTGGGAAGTTCATCGCTGGCATTCCAACCAACGAGACGATTCGGTCCGGAGATGGAATTGCCACACCCCGTACGGAGTACACCCTTTGTGGTGCGCAATGACTTTCCTCCATGAAACCGAATTGCCCGATCTGACAATCGATCA
Organism: Candidatus Paceibacter normanii SCGC AAA255-P19; assembly: GCA_000398025.1. Classification (GTDB taxonomy): domain Bacteria; phylum Patescibacteriota; class Minisyncoccia; order Minisyncoccales; family Paceibacteraceae; genus Paceibacter; species Paceibacter normanii. The sequence goes on from ASKX01000005.1 coordinate 8,260, forward strand.
GGAGGAGTGCGCTCTGGCTTTGCTCTTTCACGACGTTAAAGAAAATACCAGGAAGGAGTTGCCAGAGTGGTTGCCTCGGGGCGCAGTCAAACTGGTGGAAGAAATGACTTTTACCAGCGAACCTGGCTCTACTAATATCGAGATGTCTGAGATTTGGGACCGTTCGCCGGTTGTCAGATTGCTCAAACTCTACGACAAGGTTTCAAATCTGTTAGACGGTGTCTGGATGTCAGATGAGAAATGGAACCAGCAGTATGTTCCCTACGTCTTGCAATTAGCTGCCGACGTGGAGAATAATTATGGTCAACTTAATATTATCCGAATCGCACGGGCAATTGCTCAACCTCGTAAAGCATCGAAAGAGGAGGAAGGAAAAGAGTGAAAATCAGTGATCTTCCAACAGGGGCGTATTCCGTTACTCTCGCGCCTCGCAATAGAGAGCAAGTAAGATTGAGCGGAAAGGTGGTCGAGGAGAAGGGCGTGAAGCACTTCATTGTTCGCCAGTCTCCGAAACAATCTTTTGGGCCAGGCACACAAGTGTTCTGGTTCCGAAAGGGGTGAGAACAATGGGAAAATAATAGGATACATCCAGCCAAAAATAAACCAAGAGAAAAGGAGGAAACCTAAAGTGGCAGAACTAACTTTCACTGACAAAATGATCGAAGAGATAAAGGCGAAAAAGAGCATCCTGAACGTCGGCTTGGACCCCCAGATGAAATTCATGCCGCCTCACCTTATAAATTGGGCCTTGGATTTGGAGGGCCCGGAGGTAACTGAAGGAGAAGTGAAAAAGTTAACTTCAAAAGGCGTAGGACGGTTGTTTTATCGGTTCAACCAGGAAATTATCGATACCATCTATCCTTTTGCCGTTTCGGTAAAACCCCAGATAGCCTTTTACGAGGCGTATGGCGCAGACGGACTCTGGGCGTTTGAGAAGACGGTTATATACGCAATGTCCAAGGGCTTGTTGGTTATCACCGATGCCAAACGTGGTGACGGCGGCGACACTGCCCAAGCTTACGCTGACGGTCATCTCGGCGAAGTAACCTTTCCCGTTCTGAAGGATGGCGTTCTGGAATTTGAGTCGGCTTCCTCGTCGGTCAGGACAGACGCTTTAACCATTCACGCCTGGATCGGCGACTCTTGTGTCGCGCCCTTTGTGGAAGCGGCAAAGAAATACGGGACCGGGATATTCGTGGTTTGTAAAACCTCTTTTGCTCCCGATTCCAGAATTGAACAGCTTATCGCTCAGTCCGGGCTTCCTGTCTGGCAGGAGCTGGCTTCTATGGTTGCAGAATGGGGAGAGGGCACTGAAGGAAAATACGGTTACCGGAATGTCGGCGTGGTGATGGGCGCGACCAAGCCTGATGATGCGCCGGCAATGCGGCAAATTCTGCCCAAGGCCTGGATGCTTATACCTGGTTATGGCGCTCAGGGGGGCGGAGCTGACGGTGCGGTGGTTGTCATCAACGACGACGGTTTTGGCGGAGTAGTCAATTCTTCCCGGCAGGTAATCGCTGCTCACCAGAAAGGTCAGTTTCAGTGTGAGCCAGAAAAGTTTGCCGAGGCAGCGGCTAAAGCAGCCGAGTTTAGCCGCGATGACCTCAATGCGGCTTTGAAGCGATCCGGAAAGATGAACTGGTAGCAGAGTGTGATAATGATATTAGATTTATTTTGGAACGACTCATTGGTTTGAGTCGTTCTTTATTTTTGTAAGCATTAAATCAAATTTGACTTTTCACTTCACTTCTTATATGTTTAACGAGGAGGGCAATGTTTCCGAGCAGGCCCTTTTAAAATTAGGTAATTCTGAAAGTATCTATCATTCTAAGGAGGTGAGAGATGATTGGAGAGCTAAAAAGTTTGGGTCTTGACCTCTTTGATCAAGGCATAATGCTAACTGATGGCCCCTTTGAGTTTAAGCTCCACGAAAAACATCCCGATGCTCCCCATCCGCCTGTTAAGATAAATATTCGGTTCCCGCCAAAAGGAACACTTACTAACGAACTGGTAGAGCGGATAGGGTATGCTTTATACCAACTTAGCTGTGAGAATCAGCTTCAATACGACTGCGTGGTTGGCGTGCCCAGGGCCGGTGACCCTTTAGCTAAAACATTTGCAAGATTAGCTTCAGTGCCTCTTCTTTTTCTTGAGAAAGAAGAAGCAGAGAAGGGGAGAATGGTCTTGCCTGTTCTGCGTGGAGAATACCAAAAGGGTTGGCGAACTCTAATTATTGATGACGTGGTAGTAATGGCCGACTCAAAACTTGAGGCGATTGCAGCAGTGAGAACCAATGAACTGATAGTAGCCGGCGTTGAGGTTCTGGTTGATTGGGAACACGGAGGAAGAGATGACCTTGAAGCAGCTGGATTCCCGGCGTTGGCAAGGTTTAAAATGAGAGAGTTACTTTCCCTCTACCTTAAAGAGGGGAGGATTTTACCAGAAAAATACCAAGAGGCGATAGACTATCTCCGGGCGATCAGAACCTACTTTGGCAGAGGAAGTGAACTATGAAGGAAAGCTGGGGTTTTGTGATAGATATCACCTATAAGTGTTTTCATCACTGCCGACACTGTTGCGTCAAGAGTTCTCCTGATGGTCCTTCAATGCCCTGGGAAAGAATTAAAGACTTATTAAAACAAATAAATGCTTGGGGGAAACCTTATGGATTGGATTTGACTGGTGGCGATATTTTTAGATATGCCGACCAAGGAAAATGTCTGGGAGATGTCTTAGGTGAAGCAATAAGTTTACCGGGAGCAAAAGAGCTCTTACGAGGTTTAAAGCTATGTTTTTCACCTTTTGGGCCGAAAGACTATAGTAGTCCCACGCCTACGGAAATTTTAAAGTTTCTCTCTCCCTTGATAGACCTTAGATTTTGTCGTCTGACTACCAGTTACACTCTCTATTCAGAAGATAATATAGACAAGCGGTTTCCATACACCCTGTCTCAACTTTTTAAGTTTGCCAACCAAATTACCATAGTCGTTACGATAGACAAAAATAATGACCTTGAGACTGGTCGCCGTCTTCGCCAGACATTAAAGAGAGCGGGGTTTCTGCCTGACCGGAATTTCCGTAGCCTGAGAGACATAGGTCTTTTTGGACCCGACCTGCACTTTCTTAACGACAACAAGAAAATAATTGAGATTGCGGTTAATCCTACTATGGCTGTCGGTCGGGCAAAAAACTGGAAACACCTTTATATCTTCCCTGGCAAAGTTGACTGTCCAAGAATGGAGTCCAAAGAAAAAGAGGCTCCCTCGAGGATGGCCTATATTACTTTGGGAGGAAACGTTCTTCCTTGCTACAGCACTTTTCCCAATCTCTCTCCTTTGGGAAATGTCTGGCAGGAACCATTAGACAAGATATTGGCTCGTTGGGAGGACTACCGAGAGCAGTTGAATGAGCATTTCCGGCTGAATTTTCCGTGGAAGTCTGGAGGGGATTTCTGTACCTGGTGTGCAAGTACCTTCCATTTCAATCCTTAAAGAACAATATTGCGGCCCGAGAGGTTTATCCTCCCGGGCTGTTTATATTAGTCAAAGAAGAGCTCTTCTTTTCCACCTTCGTCTTGCCTGTCCGTAGGCAAGACTCGGTGATTGATTTCGTAAATAAATCAAGTATAATATGGATAGAGAGAAGGGAGGGATTTAGTTCCTTCCCAATTTTTTAGGAGAGGAGGAGACGATGGAACTTCAAACTTCTGTAGCTGGGATTTTGCTTGAGCATCCATTAATGAATGGCGCTGGAACTTGTAAGTTGCTTGATGGCCCAGAAGGCGTGAAAGAATTAGCTCGTTCAAATACGGCCGCAGTTATGGTAGGAACAATTACTCTTGAACAACGAGAAGGAAATAGCGGCGAAGTCTATTGGGCAAACGAGATGTTTTCTTTAAACTCTCTTGGGTGGCCCAATCCCGGAAGAACATATTATCAAAAATACCTTCCTACGATGGTTGCTTTATCTCGTGATGCCGGTAAACCCTTATTTGTTAATGTAGGAGGTTTTAGTCCTGATGAATATGCTGTATTGGCAGAGCTTGTTTTTGAGAGAGGAGCCGATTTAGTTGAGCTAGACCTTAGTTGTGCTAGTATTTGGGAAAAAGGCCAACAGAGACGTATTCCTTGTTTCGATCCGCAATTAGTAAAAGAAATCCTCCGCTGCGTTGAAGAAAAAGTCGGTTCAGATGCAAAAGTAGCTATCAAGCTTTCTCCCTTTTCTGATCCATTTGCTCTTAGCGAGGTAGCAAAAGCAATTGGAGAGTGGAAAGTAGTGAAAGCGGTCACCTCGACAAATACTTTCCCCAATGCTTTTAGTTACGACGAGAAGGGAAAACCCCGGCTTACTCCTGGAGGAGGTTTCGTTGCTCTGGGCGGTCCAGCAATTAAACCAATAGGTCTTGGCCAAGTAAAACAACTTAGAAATTTACTTCCAAGTTGCATTGATATTATTGGAGTGGGTGGTATTACTACTGGTTTAGATATCTTAGATTATCAGCGAGCAGGAGCAGTAGCTGTCCAAATTGCCACCGCACTTTTAGGAAGACGATTAAAGGTTTTTGACCAACTACTGAGCGAACTCATCGACTAGATTCCGCCAAAAGTCAATTTTGGCGGGTTTTATATTTGAGTTATCCCCAGTTTTCGACCTTGTTTTTAAGTCCATTTTAAGGTAAAATGAACTAACAAATATGGTCAAAATCAACTTAAAATTACTAAAAAAACGGGCTCAAGATGAGATAAAAAGGGCCGGAGATTTGAAGCTCTTAAATGAAGTTTTTAAGAAGTATTTAGGCAAGAAAGGAGAGCTGACTTTGGTTTTGCGTTCCTTAGAAAAACTGCCCAAAGCCAAAAGAGTAAAAGTAGGAAAGGAAGCCAACGAAATTAAAAACTTTTTGAGAGTCCAATTTGACCAGAAAGCAGCAGCTATTAAAGAAAAAGCAAAAAAAGAAGCTGAAGAAAAAGAGTGGATTGATATAACTCAACCTGGAAAGAAACCAGCAACTGGCCACCTTCACCCTTTAACCCAAGTGAGAAGAAAAACTGAAGAAGTTTTTCAAGGCCTGGGCTTTACTGTAACCGAGGGGCCGGAAGTAGAAAATGAGTGGTATAATTTTGATGCTTTGAATATTCCCAAAGACCATCCCGCTCGTGACCTTTGGGACACTTTCTATCTTAAAGGCGGTCTGCTTTTAAGAACTCATACTACGCCAGTGGATGTAAGATATATGGAAAAAAATAATCCGCCTTTGAGAATTATTACCATTGGCCGTTGCTTTCGCCACGAAGCCACCGATGCTTCTCATGAGAGCAACTTTTATCAATTAGATGGGTTAATGGTGGGTAAAGATATTTCAGTAGCTAATTTTAAAGCCATCATTCAAGAATTTTTCCAAAGATTTTTCGGCAAACCAGTAGAAATCAGAATGAGGCCTAGCTTCTTTCCTTTTACTGAACCTTCTTTTGAGGTAGATATGACTTGCTTAGTTTGTAAAGGAAAGGGCTGCTCAGCTTGCCAGAAAACTGGCTGGATGGAAATGATGGGAGCTGGCATGATGCACCCCAATGTTTTTAAAAATTCTGGTTTGAGTCCCAAAAATTGGCAGGGCTGGGCTTTTGGCATGGGCTTTGATAGGTTGGCGATGATGAAATATAAAATCAATGATATTAGATTGCTTTATTCTGGCGATTTAAGATTTTTAAAACAATTCTAATCCTTCAATAAATTCAGGACAAGTATGGTTTTTTCTTATAACTGGTTAAAGGATTACGTGAAAAATTTACCCAAGCCAGAGAAGTTGGCCGAGCTTTTGAACTTGTATGCTTTTGAAGTAGAAGAAGTAAAAAGAGCAAGCGGGGATTACGTTTTAGATATTGATGTTTTGCCCAACCGGGCCCCAGATTGCTTTTCTCATATCGGTATTGCCAGAGAAGTTGCTGCTATTACTGGTGCCACTTTTCGAGTCCCGACCCCGGAAATAAAAGAAGATAAAGATATAAAAACAAAAGATTTAGTTTCAGTGGAAGTAAAAAATAAGCAGGCCTGCCCGCGTTATACAGCCAAGGCAGTCACTAATGTTAAAGTTGGGTCTTCGCCAAAATGGTTAAAAGATAGATTAAAAGTTTGTGGCTTGCGGCCAATTAATAATGTGGTAGATGTTGCTAATTACGTGATGCTGGAAACTGGCCAGCCCCTCCATGCTTTTGATGGAGAAAAAATTGAGGAGAAAAAGATTATTGTCAGATTCGCCAAGAAAAATGAAAAAATAGTTACTTTAGATGAAGAAAAATATGACCTGGACGAGAACATTTTAGTTATTACTGACACTAGAAGCCCAGTAGCTATTGCTGGTATTAAAGGAGGGAAGCTACCGGAAATAGACAGCAAAACTAAAACTGTTATTTTAGAGTCAGCCAATTTTAACCCTAGGATTATCAGGAGGGGTTCTCAAAGATTAAAACTTAAAACCGATGCTTCCTGGAGATTTGAGCACGGAATAGATCCTAATTTGACTGAAACAGCTATCGATAGAGCTGTTTTCCTGGTCCAAAAACTAGCCCGAGGTAAAGCGGCTAAGGGTTTGGTTGATATTTATCCTCAAAAAGTTCTACCCAAAAGAGTAAAGCTGGATTTTGATTATCTGGAAAGATTGTTGGGAATAAGAATCCCCGTTTGGAGAATTAAAGACACTCTTAAAAAGTTAGGATTCAAACTGATGGATTTCCGAAATCGATCAGTGACGGTTGAGGTGCCCACTTTTAGGCGAGATCTTTCTATTCCCGAAGACCTAATCGAAGAGATTGGCCGGATTTATGGCTATGAAAAAATTAAAGCAACCCTACCGACAGTTTCTTTAATTCCATCTAAAGAGAACTTTAATATTTTCTGGGAAGAGGCAACCAAGAATATTTTAAAGGAAGCCGGATTTACTGAGGTTTATAATTATTCCTTTATCAACGAAAAGGATAAGAGGATTTTTAGTGGAAAAGAATTGGTTGAGGTAGAGAACCCCTTAAGCGCCGAGCAAAAATACTTAAGACCGAGTTTAATTCCTAATTTGCTAAAAGATATTCAAAAGAATCAGCGCTATTTTAGCAGCATTAGAATTTTTGAATTGGGCAAAATTTTCAGAAAAAAAGAAAGTAGACAACTTACCGGGGTAATGACCGGGGAGGCTTTCTATCAATTAAAAGGGATAATAGATTTGTTGTTTCACAAATTAGGTATTAGCGATATTTGGTATGATGAGTATAAACCCACCCCTGAGGAAAGTAAATTAGTTATCTGGCACCCTCAAAAATGTGCCGAAATTAAGGTTGGCCAGGAAGAAGTCGGCTTTTTAGGAGAAATCTCTCAGAAAATAATTGACAGCTTCGATATTGAAAAGAAGGTGGTGGTTTTTGACATTGATTTTGAAAAATTACAAGAACTTTCTTTAGAGGAAACAATTTACCAACCCGTTTCCCGTTATCCAGCAGCCGTTAGGGATTTAGCGATGTTAGTTCCCCGGGGAACAAAAGTAGTGACAGTTTTAAATAAAATTAATGCTGCCGGAGGAAAACTAATTCGGGATATTGACCTTTTTGATGTTTATGAAGGAGAAGAACTGCCCGAGGGCAAGAAAAATTTAGCTTTTCATATTATTTATCAAGCTGAAGACAGAACTCTTAAATCAGAAGAAATTGACCAGATGCATCAAAAAATAATTAAAACCTTAGAAAAAGACCCAGCATGGCAAATCAGAAGATAAAAAATAGAAAAAAGGCAACTGATTATGAAGCCAAAGACATTTACGTCTTGGAGGGTTTGGAACCGGTCAGGAGAAGACCGGGTATGTATATTGGCTCAACCGGCCCGGAAGGACTACATCATTTAATTTGGGAATGCGTAGACAATTCTTTGGATGAAGCCATGGCTGGTTACGCCAAAAACATTGAAATTATTCTTTTACCTCATAATCGGGTAAAAACCATTGATGATGGTCGAGGAATACCAGTGGAAAAACATCCTCAAACCAAAAAATCAGCTCTAGAGACGGTAATGACTACTTTGCACGCAGGAGCTAAATTTGGCGGTAAATCTTATCAAGTGGCTGGTGGGCTTCATGGCGTAGGGGTTTCAGTGGTTTGTGCTTTATCTAACTATCTGAGAGCTGAAGTTTGCCGTAAAGGAATCAAGTACGCCCAAGAATATTCTCGAGGTAAAGCCAAAACAAAAGTGAAAAAAATTAGTAATTGTCGGCAAACTGGAACTACAATAGTTTTTGAACCAGATCCGGAAACCTTTAAAGACGCTAAATTTGATTTGAAAAGAATTTTAAATCATCTCCGTCAGCAAGCTTATTTAACTAAAGGAGTAAGAATTAAAATTATTGATCAACGGGAGAAACCTGAAGAAACTTACGATTTTTATTTTGAGGGAGGGCTTTCCTCTTATGTTAAGTTTTTAACCCGGGGCGTCAATACGCGCCATCCCAACGTTTTTTATGGTATCGGAGAAAAAGAAGGAATTTTAGTGGAAGCCGCCCTCCAATACACTGAAGAATACGAGTGTTTCGAAGAAGGATTTGCCAACAACATCCATACGGGAGAGGGCGGTACTCACTTAACCGGTTTCCGGACAGCCGTAACCAGAACTTTTAATGATTACTCCAGAAAGAATGGGATTTTGAAAGAGTCAGAGGATAATCTAAGCGGCGAGGATGTTAGGGAAGGTTTAACTGGAGTGGTTTCAGTAAAAATAAAAGAGCCCCAATTTGAAGGCCAGACCAAAGCTAAGTTAGGAAATCCGGAAGCTAAAGCAGCCGTAGAGGCAGTGGTTTCTGACACCTTAGCTGATTTTCTGGAAAGAAATCCTAATGATGCCAGAGCCATTATTGAAAAATGCGTTTTATCTCAAAAAGCCAGAAAGGCAGCTAAGGTAGCCAAAGAAACGGTTTTGAGAAAAGGAGTTTTAGATGGGCTGGCTTTACCGGGAAAATTAGCCGATTGCAGCTCCAAAAAGCCAGAAGAGTCAGAGCTATATATTGTAGAAGGGGAGTCAGCTGGCGGCTCGGGAAAACAAGCCAGAGATAGGCGGTTTCAAGCTATCTTGCCCCTGCGAGGTAAAATCCTAAACGTGGAACGGGCTCGTTTAGACAAAATTTTGACTTCCAAAGAAATTAAATCTTTAATTATTGCCATGGGTACAGCTATTGCCGAAGATTTTAACTTAGATAAATTAAGATACCATCGGATTATTATTATGACCGATGCTGATGTTGATGGCTCCCATATTAGGACTTTACTTTTAACTTTGTTTTATCGTCATTTCAAACCAATTATTGAAGCTGGCTATCTTTATGTTGCTCAACCGCCACTTTATCGAATTCAGGCTGGAAAAGAAGTTCAATATGCCTACAGCGAAGCTGATAAAACTGAAATTCTGAACGCCTTTAAAAAGAAAAAAACTTTAGGGACAGCCATTCAACGTTATAAGGGCTTGGGAGAAATGAATCCTGATCAGCTTTGGGAAACCACTATGAACCCAGAAAACAGGGTTTTGCTTCAGGTAACCATTGAAGACGCCAGAGAGGCTGACAAGATTTTTGATACTTTAATGGGTTCAGAGGTTTTGCCACGCAAAAAATTCATCCAAACCCATGCCAAAAAAGTCCAAAATCTGGATATATAAATAGTTTTGGCATGGGTGAGATGAGAGCAGAGCTCTCAGCGAACACATGCTAAAAAAGTCCAAAATTTAGATATATAGGTTTTAGCATGTCGAAAGGAGCTTCAGCTCCTTGAGTTTACGCTAAAAAAGTTCAAAATTTAGATATATAGGTCCAAAATTTAGATATTTAAAATCTTGACATCTAAACCCTACGCGGTAATTTAAAAGAAGGGTTTTAAAGTCGAAGAGATAAATCTCTTCTTCATCTGCATTTTTTATTTTATAAAAAACTTGATTAATAATTTTAATAAAAATATGTTTTTCAAAAAAACCTTTTTTATCATTACTTTTTTGATGCTTTTGGTCGGACTCTTCTGGGCAGATGTTCCTCAGGCTCAAGCCAGAACAGTAGCGGAAATTCAGGCTTTAATTGTTCAACTCCAAGCTCAAATTGCCCAACTCCAGCAAGAGCTGATTGAGACAGAAGGAACCGGAGAAGAAACTCCCGAAACCTGCCATACTTCATCGCTCTGGGCTTGGGATTATTGTTCAGTTGATTGTAAATGTAGTACTGGAGAAGGCGATTGCGATAGCAACTTAGAATGCAACACTGGTTACTGCGCCTTGGATGTGGGGGTAAACTACGATCAATCAAGATGGGTAGATGTTTGTGAAGAAAAAGCAGCTGAATCTATCCAATTAATTTCTCCGGCCGACGGTTCAAACATCGACACTCTTACCCCGATTTTAAAATGGACCCGAGTGGCCGGAGCTAACTGGTATGTTTTGGTAGTTTTGGAAGAAGGCAATTTAATAGCTAGCGCTGAAACTCAAAAAACTCAGACAGAGATAGCTCCAGATGCGTTGCTTTGGGGCAAAGACTATCAATGGAAAGTAGTTGCCTTGCCCAGCGTAGAAAGAGATTATACTCATCCCGACAGGCTTGGAGACCCTTCAGTGTCTTGGAGTGAAACCTGGAATTTTACTCCAGTAGAGCTGGTTGGCTGCAGCGACACTGATAAAGGGAGGGACTATTATACTCAAGGAGTAGTAAAAGATGAAGGAAAAACTTACGCCGATTACTGTACCGGTGATACTCTAAAAGAATATTTTTGTTTAACTTCTTCTCTTTTTCCCGAAGGCACAGCTGGAGAAGAGGATTATAGCTGTTCCTATGGCTGTGAGAATGGAGCTTGTCTTTCCGGAATTACTTTGACTTCTCCTAATGGCGGAGAAAAATGGCTGATAGGCAACACCTATGAGACTACTTGGACTTTCAAGGAAGTAGATAAAATAGATATAAACTTTATTGAATCTGGAGTAGGTGAGGGAGATGTGGCGGTTGGTATAGACGCTTCTCTTAAAAAATATTCTTGGACTATTCCTTCCTATCTTAGTCCGGGGAATTATAAAATTGTAATTCGCGACAGGGAAAACTTTGACATCTCAGACAGTAGCGACGATTACTTCAGCATTGAAGAAGTTTTGGAAGAAGCAGCTAACTCTTTAACTTCAGATAAAATTAAAGAGGTTTCAGTGACCAATTATTCTTACCCGATTATCCAACGGGGGTATGTTTTTATTGAGAAAGGAAGGGATAAAAACTATGCTTACGGTTCCAGGCTAGCTCAGCTCGATTTAAAAACCGGAGCCGCCAGCGTATTTGAATGGGGATATAGCTTTAGCAATGAATCCTCAGAAAGTTGGTATTATCAAAAATATGGTCAGGCAGCTAAACCAAATCATTTAAGCTGTACTTTCCATGGCCTTGATCCTTTACCGCTATATAAAGAAATAAATCTTAAGTTAAAACTAGCCGATAACTCTTATGTAAATGTTTATCTGCCCAGCAGCTCTTGTAGTTATATTAATCTTTACATAGCTGAGGATGGCTCAACTTACTATGCCAGAAAAGACCATGGCTGTGGTTACGCTAACTTAAGCCCCCAAGATGCTTTGGTTTCAGAGCATTTAGCCAGGAGGGCGCCATTAGCAACTATGCCAATTTGTACTGATTCTGATGGCGGAAAAAACTATTATCAGAAAGGAAGCACTAAAGGAGCACCTGATAAAAACCATCCGGAAATTACTAAAAATCTAACCGATTATTGTATCGATTCCAATAGTCTTTGCGAATACTTCTGCTACAGCTGGGGAGATGGAACCCAGACCGTGGCTAATGCCTCAGCAATTTGCCCTTATGGTTGTAAAGACGGAATTTGCGCGATGAAAGAAGAGGAAAAAGAAATCAAAGTTACCTCTCCCAATGGCGGAGAAAAGTGGGTATCTGGCCAGACCTATGAGATAACTTGGGCGTCTGAAGGAATTGATGAGGTAAATATCATGCTGATAGATTATGGCACTGAGTATGATATTACTTATAATGTTTCAGCCAGTTCTGGCGAATACTCCTGGTATATCCACCCTAACTTAAAAATTGGGGACGAGTATAAGATAAAGATTGAAAAATGTTATACAAACTCCGATTGTTATTCTGATGAAAGCGATAATTATTTTAGCATTGTTGAAGCAATTACCACTTGTCATACTTCTTCGCTCTGGTCCTGGGATTACTGTTCCCCAACTTGTAAATGCAACATTGGTGAAGGCGATTGTGATGACAATGGCGACTGCACCACTGGTTACTGCGCCCAGAATGTTGGCAAAAAATATAACCAAGACGCCACTATGGATGTTTGCGAGGAAAAATACGTGCCCTCGTTAACCTATTCTTTGGCTCCAGATACACCAGTTTCCTCTGAGGCCGCTCGAGGTTCAACTAGTATTCCCTTTTTGAAATTTAAATTAGAGGCGAATAATGTAGAGAATTTTATTCTTAACTCAATAGAAGTTCAAAGAGTGGGTGGGGCAAATACTGATTTTGGTTCAATAAGATTATTTGATGAGGCAGGGACTTGGCTGGCTTCCAATACCTTAACCCCCACAGCCGTATTTTCAATTTCCCCAATTAAAATTCTAAAAGGAAGCACAAAATTCTTTACCGTCAAAGCAGATATTAATCACCAAGCGAAAATAGGAGATAGAGTAGCGTTTAAGGTTTATTTAGTAGTTGCCAAACCCGAAACCTCAACAAAATCCTCTATTAGTGGCAATGCAGCTGGCAATTATATAACCATTACCAGCGAGGGAAAATCTATCACTGTCAGTTTGCCTAATGGCGGAGAAAAAATTACCAAAAATGAAAAGTACATCATTAAATGGCAGACAGTGGGAGATATTTATCACGTTGACGTCAGCTTGACCAAGAAATCTTGGGGTTCCAGCGGTTTTGCCAAGCTAGCTGAAAACGTTCCTAACATTGAAAGCTATGTTTGGGACGTTTCAGCTACCAAATTTTCTTCAGGGTTAGATTTGACTGAGGGTAACGATTATCAGATACAAATTACCAGCAGCGAAGATAGCAGCATTTGGGATTTAAGTGATAGTTACTTTAGTATCGTTTCCACAACTACTTCCTGCCATACCTCTCCTCTTTGGTCTTGGGACTATTGTTCCTGGGGTTGTAAGTGTGATGCTGGTCAAGGCGATTGCGATAGTAATTTAGAATGTAATACCGGCTATTGCGCTTTGGACGTGGGAGCTGAATATGGCCAAAACCCTTGGATAGATGTTTGTGAAGAGAGAGAAATAGAAGAAGGGGAAGAAGAAGAGGGAGAAGAAGAAGAGGAGGAGGAGGAAGAAGAGGAAGAGGAAGAGGAAGTCGTTCTCCCGACCTGCCAAGATGCTGATTGGTTTGGTACGGGCACAGAAAACCTTAAAAAAAGATTAACCGCCAAAGGAAGCTGCCAAGACAGTAAAGGAATTCACCCCGATGTTTGTTTAAGCGATAACATGCTTAGGGATTATTATTGTGGTCCCTTAGAGCAAGAACCAAAATCTTGTTTTTATACTACTTATTACTGTCAAGCCTATGGTTTTACTGGTTGCCTTAACGGCGCCTGCATTAACGAAGGAGCTTTAACTCTTTCTGCAGTTACCGATACTCCAGTCAGCAAAAATGTTTATGTCGGCAGTAAAGACGTCACTTTTTTAAAAGCTGAGTTTGCCGCTGAAGAAAAAGAAGATATTAAAGTAAGCTCTATAAAGGTTTGTGCCTTCCGCTCTAAAGACAGCAGTACTTCTCCTGCTCAATCAACTGACGTGGTAAATCTAAAACTCTATGAAGAAACCACTCAGATTGGTTCGACCCAAACTGAATTAAGCAACAGCTGCGTTATTTTTTCTAATTTAAACTGGATAATTCCTAAAGCTGCAGCTAAAACTTTAACCGTCAAGGCAGATATCCCTACTGATTGCCCCGCCCCGGCTCTTTATCTGGGAATTGGCGGCGGTACAGATATGGAGGCGGTGGGAGTGACTTCCGGCGCTTCTATTTTGACTTCTGGTTCAGCTGTCGGTAACCCAATGACTATTTCTTCTTCTGGCTTTCTTTCAGTTTCTCTTTCTGCTTTCACTCCCGCTCAAGCGAACGTGGCGGCGGGAACTCATAATGTTTCCATTTTGAAATTTGATATCATCAATCCTTTAGACGAAACAGTTTCAATTGAAAAATTGTCGCTAATGTTAGAAGGAACAGCCTTGCCTGCTGATTTTGGAAGTATTTATTGGCGGCTAGATGACGGTACTTTACTGGGAGCTTCCTATTTTGGCTCAGTGGGTTCAGCTTACGGATTCACCAGTATCTCCAATCCTCCTAGTTATATATCTGGAGAAAGAGTGGTAACGCCTCTCTTTGATATTGGCCCTACTGTTACCGAAAGCATAAATGTTTCCGCTGATTTAGAATTTGAGGCCAAAGATGGCGGAGTTTTCCAGTTTTCTTTAGCTCAGGACTTTTATGTAACAACCACTCAGGGGTATGCAGTAATTGGATTTCCTATTAGAGGGAGTACAATGACCATTAGCGGTAGTGCCGGAGTTTCTTGTAACGATTCAGATGGAGGGATAAACGAATATGTTTATGGAAAGATAACCAAAGACGGAACTATCCATTACGATGCCTGTTTTTTGGGCGACAATCTTAAAGAGTGGATTTGCACAGCCGGCGGCGAAGAAACCTATAAATTAATTGAGTGCGAGTATGGTTGCGTTGACGGGGTTTGTAAAAAAACTGAGGGCAACACTAAAGCTACTGGGGTAGTTTGTGTTGATTCCGATGGAGGGAAGGATTACGAAGCTTACGGCAAGGTAGAGCATGGCGATGGTTCTCTTATTGATTACGATATTTGTGAAACAGAGACAACTTTAAGAGAGAATTACTGTGACAATGGTTACTATGCTTCAGAAGCCCATGAGTGCCCAGCCGGGTGCGCTAACGGGGCTTGTTTAGGTCCAACCGGAGAGAAAAACGTGGAGAATAATTTAGCTTTTATTGCCGAAGCCATTTCTCGCTTAATGGAAAAATTTAAGCAATTGCTGGGGGAATGATTTTGATTGACAGAAAGGTGATGTTTTGGTAAAATTATAAGGTGAAGCCCTGGCGGGCTTTTTTAATAAGATGAATGTAAAAAATATTCCAAGCAAAATCATTACCTTCTTAAAAGAGGTTCGTTTGGAAATGAAGAAGGTTAACTGGCCCACCCGCCAGCAAACTTTAAGATACACTTTGATTGTTATTGGCGTTTGTGTTGCCGTAGCTATTTATTTGGGGGCTTTAGATTTCATTTTCACCACTATCCTAAATAAGTTTGTTCTATAACTATGCCAAAACAGAGGTTATCTCAAGAGAAAAATTGGTACGTTATTCACACTTATTCCGGGTATGAGGAAGCCGTTGCTAAAAATTTAAAGCAGCGGATTGAATCATTGGGCATGGAAGACAAAATCTTTAATGTTATTGTGCCCAAAGAAAAAAAGATTAAAATAAAAGGAGGAAAAAGGAAAGTGGTGGAAGAAAAAATTTACCCAGGATATGTTTTGGTGGAAATGATAGTTACTGATGACAGTTGGTACATAGTCAGGAACACTCCCAATGTAACTGGCTTTGTCGGGGCTGGCACCACACCGGTACCAGTTTCTCAGGCTGAAATTGATAGTTTGAAGAAAAGAATGGGAGTGGAAACTCCTCAGTACAAAATTGAGGTAAGGGCAGGGGATGCGGTAAAGATTACCGACGGGCCCTTTAAGGATTTTGATGGCAAAGTTTCCGAAATTGACGAAGAAAGAGGAAAGGTAAAAGTGCTGGTCAATATGTTCGGTCGAGACACTCCTATTGAGCTGGATTCATTACAAATAAAGAAATTATAATATGGCAAAAAAAGTAAAAGCAATTGTAAAATTACAAATTCCGGCCGGTCAAGCTACTCCTGCCCCGCCAGTTGGGCCGGTTCTGGCTCAGCATGGAGTTAATATCTCTGAGTTTTGCCAAAAATTTAACGATGCCACAAAAGATAAACAAGGATTTGTTATTCCGGTAGAAATCACAGTTTATGGAGATAGAACCTATAGTTTTCAATTAAAGCAGCCGCCAGCCGCCGTTCTTTTGAAAAAGGCAGCCGGAATTGAAAAAGGGTCTGGTGAACCAAATAAGGCTAAAGTAGCTAAAATTACTAGAACCCAGTTAAGAGAGATCGCTGAAAAGAAACTTCCTGATTTGAATACCGACGATGTTGAACAGGCAATGAAAATTATTGAAGGTACGGCTAAAAATATGGGCATCACTATCGAATAGTTAGTCTCTCTTTATGTTTAAAAAAAATCTCATTCTTCATATCCCTGTTATTCACAAGGGATATTTAGATTTTTTTGAAAGGATAAAAGAAAAAATTTCCAGCATTTATATTATTGATGAAGATTTTCAAAAAGAGCTTTCTGATATAAAACCAGACATAGCTGCTATTAGTTCGGTCCAAATAAAGGACTTATTAAATAGACTTGGCTTTGACAACATATCTATTCTTTCTAAAGATAAGATTAACGAGCTGAAAGGAAGAGAAATTATTTTGATTCAGAGTGAGCTTTCCCGCAATTTATATGAGAAATATCTAAAAGGAGAAAAAGTAGAGTGGGAGTCAGCTTTCCTTCGTTGGGATAAAAGCCAAGTGATAGCCGAGCTGCCAGTTGAGGATATTCCGATATCAAAAGAAAGTTTCGATATTGAAATGATGAAAGAAGCTTATAAGGAAGCCGAAAAAAGTAGTGATTGGTGGCGTCAGATTGGAGTTGTCCTGGTAAAAGATAAAAAAATAATAGCTCGTGCTTATAATCAAGGAGTTCCCAACGATAATACTCCCTATCAGGTGGGTTCAATAAGAGATTTGTTTAAGGCTGGAGAGAAACAGGAATTATCTCCAACAATTCATGCCGAACAAAAACTTATTGCCGAGGCCGCCAAAAATGGCGTTCAATTAAAAAACACCTCTCTTTATCTTACTCATTTTCCTTGTTCTGTATGCGCTAAACTTATTGCTTGGTCAGGAATAAAAAAGCTCTATTTTACAGAAGGAGCTTCAAATCTTGACGGAAGGAAGGTAATAGAATTGGCAGGAGTTGAAATTATCCACATTCCTCAAAAAGGCGAGCGCCAGCGAAGCCTGAAGATGAATCTTTAGATTCATCGACATCTATGAAGCAATATTTAGATTTATTAAAACATGTTTTGGAAAACGGAGAAAAAAAAGGTGACCCTCAAGGAGTAGGTAATATTGCAGTTTGTGGCTATCAGATGCGATTTAAAATGGACGATGGTTTTCCCCTAATGACCACAAAAAAAATGCCTCTGAAATCAATTATTTATGAATTACTCTGGTTCTTAAGAGGAGACACTAATGCTAAATATCTGCAGGACCACGGAGTGACAATTTGGGACGAGTGGGCTACGCCTGAAGCCTGTGCTAAATATAATTTGCCGCCTGGGGAGTTGGGTCCAATATATGGAGAGAAGTGGCGTCATTGGAAAAAGAGAGAAGGAGGAGAGATAGACCAGATAGCTGATGTTATAGAGGAAATCAAAAAAAATCCAGATTCTAGAAGATTAGTTGTAACTTCTTGGGACCCAGAAGATGTTGATAAGGTTTTTGTGGCTCCCTGTCATTGTTTCTTTAAATTTTTTGTCGCCCAGGGAAAACTATCTTTACACCTTTTCCAAAGAAGCTGTGATGTTTTTCTGGGTGTTCCTTTTAACATCGCTTCTTACTCTCTTCTTTTGATGATGGCAGCTCAGGTTACAGGACTGAAAGCGAAAGATTTTGTTCATACACTATCCGACACTCATCTTTATCTTAACCATATCGAACAGGCAAAACTTCAGCTGACTCGTGAGTCAAGACCTTTACCTAAAATAACTCTTAATCCTAAAATAAAAAACATCTTCGATTTTGATTACGAAGATTTTAAGCTCGAAAACTATAATCCTCATCCTTCAATTAAAGCAGAAATAGGCGTTTAGCCTATTGGGAAATTAACCGTTTTTGAGCGTTTTGTTTTTTTATTTATTTTTGGAGAAATTAGATGAAAATGAAGGTGGGCAACTGAAGCCCCGGTATAGTCAGTATCGCCAAACCTGATAGCTAAGGCTCCACCTTTTATTTTATATTTCTTTATTGCCCATCTGGCCAAATATGATATGGTTTCAAAATCCTTCTTTTTTAACTCGGCAAATTCCTCTCGGTGTTTCTCTCCTAAAATCATAAGATGACAACGAGTATTTTTATAAGGCCAACTGACCCCTGTTAAAAACCAACCGTTTTTTCTTTTGAAGATCGGTTTTTTATGATAGACAAAGTTCTCTTTGCAAAAAGGGCACCTGCCCGTTGAAGCTATTTTTTCTATTACTTTTTTGTATTCTCCTTTCCTGGCATTATTTATATTAACAAATCCTCTTTTCATCGTTTATCAAGTCCCCGTAGGGGACGAAGATGAAGATGAAGGAAACCCCGAAGGGGGCAAACTTCATCGCTTCTTTGTCATATTAGAGAGCATAGCTTCTAAATGTTTTTTAATCATCCTTTCTATGATTTCTGTTGTTGAAGTTTTTTCTGCTTGTCTTGGAAGAATCAAAACATCGTCAGAATATCCTCTTATATCTTTAATTTGTTCTTCTGGATAACTGTCGACGGTGGTAACAAACAGATTTGGCCTGATTACTTTTATCAATTCATATTGCCATTTTCCGTTGTCATCTATATCATCTACTAGGGTGATGTAGTCAACGCATTCTTGGTATTTTAGCATTTCCATTCTTTCTTCTTGGGGTATAACCGGCCTAAGCTCGTCTTTTTTGTATAATTTTATTCCCCGGTCGCTATCCGTCCCTACCACCAGAACATCGCCTTGCTCTTTGGCCTTTATTAAATAACGCAAGTGTCCAATGTGAAGCATGTCCCAAGAACCAACCGTGCAGATGATTTTATGGTCAAGAGTTTTGTGGGCATCAATAACTTTTTTCAACTCCGAATAATCTAAAATGATGGAATTTTTTTGCACTTTCATAAGTATTATAATATAATAGCAGATAAATAACGCAATATCAAACCTATATGGTTATATCAATTATTGTAGCTATGGGGAATGGCCGGGTCATCGGGATTAAGAATAAGCTGCCCTGGGATTTGCCCGCTGATATGGAGCATTTTCAGCAGTTAACCATCGGAAAGCCGGTAATTATGGGGCAAAAAACCTTTGAATCTATTGGCAAGCCTTTGCCCGGCAGAACCAATATTATCATGACTCTGGATAAAGATTTTAACCCGTCCGGTTGCCTTATTGCCTGTTCCATAGAAGAGGCCCTAGAGAAAGCTAAAGATTTTAAAGAGGCAATGATTTGTGGGGGAGTATCAATTTATAAGCAATTTTTACCTTTAGCTGACAAAATGTACCTGACTCTAATAGAAGGAGATTTTGAGGGCGATGCTTATTTCCCGGAATTTGACTGGAATGATTGGCAAGAGACAGAGAGAGTTGACAACGAACCCGACAAAGACAATTCCTACCCATATTCTTTTGTAACTTTACAAAGAAAAATAGTTAAATAAAAAACTTGGTAGGCGATGAGAACCTTGTTCTCATCTTCACCTTCGTCCCTTACGGGACTCGGTATATGACTTTTAAAAAATATCAAAAATTAAGCAGAGAAACGGCAATATACCCAGACCTTGATAAAAATTTCGTATATCCCACCTTAGGTTTGGCGGGAGAAACGGGGGAGGTAGTTGAGAATATTAAAAAAATTATAAGAGATAGAAATAAATTGATTGATAAAAAAATAAAGTCGGAACTTTCGAAAGAATTGGGAGACGTTCTCTGGTACCTCTCTCAATTGGCTACAGAATTAAATATTTCTTTGGATGAAATAGCAATAGAAAATATTAAAAAGTTACAATCTAGAAAAAAACGCAACGTACTCCACGGCAAAGGAGATAATAGATAGAAATGAATATAACAAAAATCATCGACCAAACTTATTTAAAAAAGGGGGCCAGCGAGGAGGAAATAAGGGAGGTGGCCGAGGAAGCGAAAAGATATAATTTTCGTGGCTTTTGCGTTCTTCCTGAACACACCAGAATTGCCAAGGAGGTTTTGAAAGGAACTGACATTAAGGTAACCACTTTGATAGATGAGCCAACTGGCACCAGCCCTTGCTCAAAAAGAGTAGAAATGGTTGAAAAAGCTAAAGCCGATGGCTCAGATGAAGCTGACTTAGTGATGAAAATAGATGATTTTAAAAATAAAAAGTACGAGGAGGTTTTAGAGGATTTAAAAGAAATTGCTAAGATTTTACCAACCAAAGTAATAATTGGTTCAGGCTATTTGACTGATGAGGAGGTGAAAAAAGCCTCAGAAATGGTTAGAGAGGCCGGCGCAATTTGCGTCAAAACGGCTACAGTAGATGATCCTTTGGACCGCTCAGAATTACCGGAGAAAGCCAAACACCTTAGGATAATGAAAGAATCAGCTCCAGGATTGTTGATTAAGGCAGCCGGCGGCGTAAGAAATATGGCTGATTTGGAAATGATGTTGGAAGCCGGAGCCGATATTATTGGCACTAGCTCAGGGGTGGAAATTGTTGATGAAGCCAAAGGAACCAAAAGCGACGAAATAAAAAACGGCAGAATAATAGAATAATATGGATTATCAACCGACAATTGGCCTGGAAGTGCATGTGGAATTAAACACTAAATCAAAAATGTTTTGTGCTTGTTCGAATGACCCCAACGAAAAGAAACCTAATGTTAATGTTTGTCCAGTTTGCTTGGGGCATCCAGGAGTTCTGCCGGTGATAAACAAAGAAGCAATAAGAAAAACAATAAAAACCGGCCTATCGCTCAACTGCCAAATTCCCGAACATTCTAAATTTGATAGAAAAAACTATTTTTATCCAGACCTCCCTAAAGGTTATCAAATATCCCAACTTTATATGCCTCTTTGTAAAGATGGTTTTTTGGGGGTTGATGGCAGGAAAATTAGAATAAGAGAGGTTCATTTGGAAGAAGATACCGGTAAATTAATTCATCCTGAAGACGCCGATTACTCTTTGGTCGATTTTAATCGGGCCGGAGTTCCTTTAATGGAATTAGTAACCGAGCCAGACATTACTTCAGCTGAAGGGGCAAGAAAATTTGCCCAAAATCTTCAACTTATTTTAAGGTATCTTTCTGTTTCTGCAGCTGACATGGAAAAAGGCCAAATGAGAGTAGAAGCCAATGTTTCTGCCAGCAAAGATAAAAAACTTGGCACCAAAGTAGAAATAAAAAATCTTAATTCATTTCGGGCAGTTGAGCGGGGGATTGATTATGAAATTGAAAGACAGCGAGAGCTTTTAGATTCGGGCGAGGAGGTCTTGCAGGAAACTCGGGGCTGGGACGATATTAAAAGTAAAACAGTAAGCCAGAGAGAAAAGGAAGAAGCTCATGATTATAGATACTTTCCTGAACCGGATTTACCACCCCTTTATAACTCAAAACAGTTAGTAGAAGAAATTAAAGCTGAGATTCCTGAGCTTCCTCAACAAAAGAGAGAAAGATTTAAAAAAGAATACCAGCCAGATGAAAAGAATATTGAAGTTTTTGTTCAGAATAAAGATTTTGGAGAATATTTTGAGAAAGTCATCAGCGAATTGCCACCAAATTTACCCCGGGAAAATCTTTTTAAATTAACTAAATTGGCTTCAAATTACTTGATTACTGACTTACAAGGATTGTTGAAAGGGGCTTCCGTCGCAGGTCTAGACTTTTTAATTACGCCAGAAAACTTTGCCGAATTTATTACTTTGACTTATGAAAAGAAAATCTCCAGCAAAATGGCAAAAATCTTGCTGACCGAGATGTTCAAAACTGGGGCCGATCCTTCTCATATTATCAAAGAAAAGGAATTGGTTCAGATTACTGATGAAGCTGAGATTGAGAAAATTGTCAAAGAAGTGATTTCTAAAAATCCAAAAGTAGTTGAAGATTATAAAAAAGGTAAAGAAACTGCTATTCAATACTTAATTGGCCAAGTAATGGCTGAATCCCGAGGCAAAGCCAGCCCCCAATTAGTAAAAGAGATTTTGACTAAGGTTTTAACTTAAAAATTCTTTGACCAGTTTTTTAGCTTCTTTCGAAGCTTTAACCCAGTTGATTCTTTTATCAGATTTCCACCAGGTCATCTGACGCCTGGCAAAATGCTCAATTTCTTTTTGAAGCTTTTCTGCCATTTCTTGATAATCCAATTTTCCTTGAAGATACTTGGAAAGATAACGATATTCCAGTCCAAATTCTTCTAATCTTTGCCAAGAAAGCCCCATTTTCCTCAGTTTTTTCACTTCAGCTATCGCACCTCTTTTTAATCTCTTCAAAAGTCGCTTTCTGATTAATTTTTTGAGTTTTTCTTTTTTAATCCCAATCATTAAAACTGGGTAGGGCAGAGGTTCTTTTTTGAGAATTGGAACTTTCTTTTTAGTCTTAATAACAATTTCTAGAGCTCTAATTAATCTTCTTTTATTTTCTTTTTCGATTGTCTTGGCTCTTTTGGGGTCAAGCTTTTTTAATTGGGAGAAAAGCTCTTTGGCAGTTTTTTTCTCCAACTCTTTTCTTAGCTTCCAATCAGGTTTCACTTCGGGAATTACTATGCCATCAATTACTGCCTGAATATAAAAACCAGTTCCTCCACAAAGAATGGGAACTTTATTTCCCTTGAAGATTTTATTTATGGCCTCAATCGCTAATTTTCTGTATTGTACAACGGTAAACCTTCTTTTGGGCGAAGCCACATCTAAAAGATGGTGAGGGATACCTTGCTTTCCTTTCTTAGTCACCTTGCCCGTGCCAATATCCATACCCTGATAAACTTGTCTTGAGTCAGCTGAAATTATTTCCGCACCATTAAACCCTTCGACTTTGCTCAGGGCAAGTTTTTTTGCCAGTTTAATTGCCAATTCTGATTTCCCAGAAGAGGTTGGGCCTAAGATGACAATAAGTTTTCTAAGCATTTTTCTCTTTGTTTTTTTTCTTCCAAAGGAATATTGTCCGGCATTTCAAGGGCAGCTGTTCCTGGTCGAGGAGAATATTTGGCAATATAGGCGATATTAAATTTGATTTCTTTGAACAACTTAACTGTATTTTCAAACTGTTCTTTGGTTTCGCCAGGGAACCCGACAATCACATCAGTTGATAGATTAATATTGGGGATTTTCTGGCGAATCTTTTTAACTAAATTTTTATATTGTTCTATGGTATAAGGTCTTCGCATCTTTTTCAAAATTTCATTGTCTCCTGATTGAACTGGTAAATTGAGAAACTTGGCAATTTTTTCAGAGCTAGCCATTACTTCAATTAATTCATCAGAAAAATTCTTAGGATTGGGAGAGGTAAATCTGATTTGAAAACCACCCGGAACGTCATTAACCATTTTTAAGAGCTTTGGAAAATTAATAGAAGCATCACCGGGAGAAGTGTAATCGTTAACATTCTGGCCCAAAAGCCAAATTTCTTTAAAGCCTTTATTTACTACATCTTTTACTTCTTTTAAAATTTCTTGATGCTCTTTACAGACTAAAGGGCCTCGGGTGAAGGGAACTACGCAGTAAGTACAAAAATTATTACAACCATTAGAAATGGGAACATAAGCTACTAATTTATTTTGACGTTTAGGCTGATATTTCAGTAAATCTTTGAATTTTATAATTTGATCAAATCCCTTAGCGAATTTTGGCCGATCTTTTTTTAGGATGCAACCAGTTAAAATAGTTTTGGCTTTTAACTCTTTGAATTTAGGAATTAACCCATAAACTCGGTCAACTGCCGATTGTCTAACCGAGCACATATTAACCACAATTAAATCGGCCTCATTAATTTTGGAAGTTAGTTTATATCCTTTCTCTTCTAAAATTGAAGCGATTCTCTCCGAATCGCTTTTGTTCATCTGACAGCCGAAGGTAATAATGTAATACTTCATTGAGCTCCTGAAGGCTGAAAATGAGGCTCACCTCATTGCACAACCGAAAGTAATGATATGGTAATTCATTAGTTTGAAGGTTGAAAGATGAGGTTTACTTTCATCGCACAACCGAAAGTAACAATAAAATAACGCATATTGAACTGTTTACTCTGTTTTCTTAGATTCTAATTTCGGCGCCTCTTTTATTTGTATTTGTTGTTCTTTTTGTTCGTCTTCTTTGCATTCTCCCTTATAGGCAATTTTTATTCCGGCCAATTGAGCAAAACAAGAATTAGAATAGGTTTTACCATCTGTTCCACAAACCGGATCCCACAAGGTAATGCAAACTCCTGGTCCTTGTGCCTTAATCTTTTCTAAAATTTTGTCTTTAGATTGAATAACCCTTTTCTTTAGCGTTGGAGCTTCTATTTTTCCTTTCAGCTCTTCTAAGATTTCCATTTGTTTTTCTTTTTCTCCGGCAATTATCTCGGTGTAGGCCTGAAACTGCTTTATCTTTTCAGCCGGTAATGCTTCAACTTTTTCTTTTAATTGAATTAATACGTTGGCGTGAACCCGTCGAACCGCTTCCTTGACTTCTTCGGGCGCTTTTTCCTCAAGCTCTTTAAGAACCTCTAAATTCTTGAATTCTTTAAACTCGCTTCCTTTAACTTCCTGCAGGTTTTTTTCCAGTCTCTCTTGAATATTCTCTTGACTTTCTAAACTAGTCATTACTTTACCAAAATTTTCAATATGTATTTCCCGCACTTCTTCTATCTTTTTAGAAATTTCTGCCGGAACTTGAGTTTCTAATTTTTGCAGGATTCTTTGGTGAAGGGTTTGATTTTGGATGAATTTATCCAAGAATTCTCCGACCCGTTCACTTTCTTCAGCTTTTTCTCTTATTTTTTCGGTAGCGCTTACTACTTTTTCCATTTCTTCTTGATAGTTTTGGACGGCCTTTTCGATTTTTTCCTGATTTTTGTTTTGCTCAACCATTTCCTTCACCTCTATTAGTTTCTCATTGGAAAATTTTTTTCTCAGCTCAGCTTTAGCCACCGGATTAAGAGTAAAGAAACTTTGGATTTCTCTGGCCCAATTTTTAAAAACATACAAAGGGTTATCGGGTAAGATGGTGGGCTTCGCTATTTCTAAATCTTCTGCCTGAACGTTCTCATCCAAATTAATTAATTCGATTATTTCGGCAGATGTTTCTTCTTGAGCTGAGACCGTAAGGAAAATACCCAGTACCAGAAAACAGAGAAAAGATGTTAGAAAAAATTTAGTTAGTTTAGACATCGAAATAAATTGAAAATTTATCGAAGATGGAGATGAATCAAAGATTCATCGACTACATTTTTTTAAAAATTTATTAATTTTCATAATTCCAAGATCTTTATTTTTTGACCTTACTCTTACCGATTTGGCTTTCTTGATTGCTTCTTTTCTGGCTTGTTTTTTAAATTCGTCTTCTTTGTCAATAGTAAACTGCAAATCTCCCACTTGATTGGCTCCAGCATCAGTCGCTCCTTGAATAATGCTTCCAATATCATGCATATCTCTAATTTTTACTTCTAGAGATTGTCTTATTTCATACCCCACTAACACTCTTTTCCCGGGTGGATAAGGATAGATTTCGGTCTCGACTTTTCGATATTCATAGCGAGGGTAAATGTTAAAACTGGTAGTTTTTATATCTTTACTTTCTGCCCCTTGGCTTTTAACAAAATCAATTACCGCATTCATCTTCTCGGTATTCTCGTTCATCGCCTCAGCCACAGTTTCAGCTTCAGTGATAACTGAAAAAGTAGTAAGAGCTAAATCGGGTTTCGCATAAACTTCACCCGTATCAGAAACTGTAATGGTATTTTCCGTTTCAGTAAGCTTGCTTTGAATATCAATTGCTTTTGAAACAATTAACACAATCAAAAAAATACAAAGAGATGTTAGAAGGATTCTAAGAGCGCACCTTTCTTTTTCTTTTAGATTACATTCAATCATTTCATTAAATTGTTTTTTTGTTTAATTTTACCGACCTTTATGTATAGTTAGAATTCTTTAACTGCTTTAATGTTGTGTTTGACGATTAAATCGCCTTGCTTAAAAAAGAAATTGCCGGTTAATTTTTGACCTGAGAGGACTTTTGGCAGCCAGATACTATCGTCAGGCCACATTTCAGCAAAAGGGATTTCAGCTTCTTTGAACCATTTTGGCGCCATTTCTTCAGTTTCCATTGGCTTCCCCTGCCAATTTTTGACCAAAAATATATGAACCTGCCAACTTTTCTTATCATCTTCAGGCAAATAAGGATAAAGGAAATTGAAAACAGCCACTTTTTCCATTTCTTTAGTTTTAACACCTAATTCTTCTTCTGTTTCTCTAGTGGCCGTGTCTTCGATTGTTTTATCTCCTTTTTCGGGATTAAACTTACCACCAACTCCATTCCATCTGTTAACTCCAAATCCCCTTTTTTTCATTGCCAAAAGCAACTCTTTTTCTTCTCCATTTTCTTTTATTAGCAAGCATAGGGTTGATTGTTTCATAATCCTAAATCAGCAGAAATTCCTTGCATGGCTTGAAGCCCCATTCTAGTGAAATCTTCTAAGCTCAGATTTAATAATTCTTCGCACTTTTGAATAATTTCTCTATTGGCTCCTCTGGCAAAAGCTTTTTCTTTGAAGCGGTTTAAAATATTTTCAGTGGTTAGGTCAACCAATTTTTTAGAAGGTAAAACTAAAGCTGCAGCTACAATTAAACCAGTTAAGGGATCAGTGACGAAAAGAGCTTTTTCCATTAAGGTTTCTGGTTTAATTCCGTGAGCTTCGTTGTGAACTTTTACTGCCTGGCAAATATCTTTATCTACTCCTAAATCTTCCAGCATTTTAGCGCCTAATAAAGAGTGCTGCGATAAATCATCTTTAACTTTTTCATAATCAATGTCATGCAAAAGGCCAGCTAAAGCCCATTTTTCTTCGTCGCCCTCGCCAAAATGGCGGGCTAGAGCCCGCATTATGGCTTCCACTGCCAGGCAATGCTTAATCAGATTCTGGTTAGGAAGATTGTCTTTTAATAATTTTAATGCCTCTTCCCTACTCATACTTAACTATTTTACCATATTTTTACCATTTGAATTACTTTCCGGCCTTTTGATTTATAATTTCTTGCGTTAAGTCGCCGTATTCTTAACTATTTAAAATTGCTTTCTTTAAATCGTTGAGTATTTCTTGATGATTAAAGGCGATTTTTGGGGGAAGGTTTTTCAAGGAAAAATATCTAAATTCGGAGCTCTCTCCGCTAAAATGAATTTTACCCTTACCTTTTTTAAGTAAATAAACTACAGTAACGGCATGATGCCTGGGATCTTTCTTGAGATTTGAGTAGACTCCAAATAATTTTTTGATTTTTACCGAAACTCCTAATTCTTCTTTCATCTCTCTTTTTAAGGCATTCTCCACTGTTTCGCCGTATTCAACATGGCCTCCGGGCAATTCCCAGTAGCCACGAAAAGGATAAACGGCTCTTTTCAACATTAAAACCTTACCACTTTCTAGAATAATACCATCGGTTGTTAAAATTGGACCCTTAAACTCTTTCATAAAGAATTATTGGCGAAATCTAAACTAACACAAATCGCAATCTTCATAATACTTTATTTATTTTTTTGTTTTTATTACCATTAAAAAGCTATCTCTAAAATTATCTATTTTTTCTTCTTTTAGTTTGTTTCTCTGCAATAAACTCGGTAGTCCTCCTTCCTGTAAATAACTTCTAAAATTCTCATAATGTTTATTTCCAGCTAGATATTCTACCGTTCTGATCAAAAAAGACGACCTTCTTGAAGGTAGAGGAACTTTAAAATCAGCGAAGATTAAAGAGCCATCCTTTTTGACAACCCTTTTCATCTCAGAAATTACTTTATCTCTAACTTCTCTTTCCACTTCATGTAATCCCAGAGATATTGAAGCCATATCAAACATAGAATCTTCAAACGGCAGATTTGTCGCATCAGCAATCTGAAAAGAAGCACTACTCAGTCCATATCTTTTTTGACTTTTCAATGCAATTTCAATCATTCTAGGATTGGAATCAATTCCAGTAGCAATAGCTCCCGCTCGGGCATAATGGAAAACTTGATCTCCAGTAGCGCAACAAACATCCAACACTTTATCTCCCGTTTTTATTCCAGCAAATTTTACAATACGAACCCTAATATTTTTTAATAAAGGGTCTATCACATTGGAGTAATTAAAAGGCCACATAAAATAATTCTACGTTTGTGTTAAATGTTTAATTTTTGATAATTGTATTTATTTAAAAACGGTTCTATGTCTGAGTATTTCTTCCCGGCTAAGAATCCGCCGGCAACAAATTCTTCCTGAGTGACATCTGTCAAACAAAATTCAGGCATTACAAAATTTCTCTTTTCTTCAGTTGAATTGAATTCAAAATCTACCAAAGCTAATCCTTCTAAATTATCCAAAAAAATATCTATTTCGGCTGTAAAATTATCTACAGGGTAGTAGTAGCGAATTTTTCTCGATCTTTTGCCAGAGAGAGCAGATAACTCTGCAAATTCTTTTTCTGATAAAGAAATGGTTTGCTCTTTTTGTTCTGAAGAATCGTTATTCTTTATTGGCGATTTTTTGGTCATTTCAAATACGTTTCCTCTCTTTCGGATTCTTAAAATCGGATGAGGAACTGCTTGCGGAATATAAATATCCAAGATTTCAATGGATTTACATCTTTCCAAACCCTCTGGTTTTTCTTTTAACAAAAATGTTCGCTCTAATTCTATTTCCATATTCTCATCCTATCAAAAAATCGCCCCTTTAACTATATTCCAATCATTGATTGCATTTTTCTCAGTTTTTTATTACAATTGTTATATTTATGCAAACCATTTTACAGGTAGACAACCTCACTAAACAATTTAATGGCTTCACGGCTGTAAACCGTGTCTCTTTTGAGGTGCGTGCCGGTGAGATTGTAGGCTTGCTTGGGCCAAACGGTGCTGGAAAAACCACAATTATCCAAATGTTGCTCACGCTTCTCTCTCCTACAGAAGGAAGCATTGAAGTTTTCGGTAAAAACCTAGAACACCACAGAGAGGAACTACTTTCGCAGATGAATTTTGCCGCCCCCTACTCTACTCTTCCCTACAACCTTACTCCGAAAGAGAACCTTACCGTATTTTCATTTCTGTACGGAGTTAGCAACCAAGAGAAAAAAGCGGAGTTCCTTCTCCGAGAGTTCAATCTTACTGCCCTAACCAATGAAAAAACAGGACGGCTCTCCTCGGGAGAACAAATGCGCCTTGTTTTAGCTAAGGCATTCGTAAACAATCCCAAGCTTCTTTTGCTCGATGAACCCACCACTTCCATTGATCCCGCCATTGCCCGAGAGCTCCGCTCTAAAATCCACAAGTTTATGCGACAGAACGGAGGCGCTATTCTTTGGACTTCTCATAATATGCGAGAAATAGAAACGATGTCAGACCGAATTATTTTTCTTTCCCGAGGAAAAATCGTAGCAGATGATACCCCTCAAAACCTTAAGAAGCGATTCCAGGAGGAAGACCTGGAGGAAATCTTTATTAATATTGCCCGGGGATCACTTAACAAATCCACATGAACGTTCTACACGTATTCGGAGTATTTTACCGAAACATAATTCTTATCAGACGAAGCATACCAAAACTCTTCGGGCTTTTCGGATTTATCACCTTCGAGCTGTTCCTTTGGGGATTTGTTACGCTATGGCTCCGGAATCTCGCCCCGCAAGACGAGAAGCTCAATTTTATTCTACTTATTCTTAGCGGACTCATCTTCTGGCATTTGTTTATTCGGTCGCAGCAATCCTTCAGTATTTCTTTCCTAGAGGACGTGTGGTCACGGAATATCATCAATCTCTTTGCAGCCCCCGTAAAACTAAGCGAACTCGTTGCGGGATTTGCCTTAATAAGCATCGTGCAGGGCCTGCTTGCTTTCTTCTATATCTCGACAGTAGCTTTTTTTATCTATGCCCTCAATATCTGGAGTTTAGGATTGTACATTATTCCTTTCTTTATGAACGTTCTTATCTTCGGATGGGCTCTCGGGTTAGTAACAATCGGGCTCATTATCCGCTTGGGACCCTCAGCAGATATTCTTGCCTTTTTCATTCCCTTTCTTCTTTTGCCTTTCTCTGCGGTGTATTATCCTATAACCGTATTTCCTCCCTTTCTCCAAAAACTAACACTCATTCTTCCTACGAGGCATCTGTTTGAGGGTATGCGTACTGTAATAACCGAAGGAATAATCCCCATAGACAGTCTGTTCTGGGCGAGCGCCCTGAACTTGGTATACCTTTTCCTCGGGTTCCTGTTTTTCTATTGGATGCTTCGCACCGCACGGAAGAAAGGCTACATTTCCCGTTTAACCCACGACTAAATCCCAACTAGTGCCTTTACCTTCTAAAACTATCATCGCATGGAAATCCTGATAAACTTTAACATCTTTGGGTAGACTTTTTTCAAACAAATATTGGAGATGTTCATAAGAAAGTTTATCGCTCAAATTGTGTTTTTTTACGAAGCGACGGGTATATTCATCAATTACAAAGACTGGCTTGTAGCCGGCATAAAGAAGAATGGAATCAGCTGTTTCTGGTCCAATGCCAGGAAGTTCAAGAAGCTGCTCCCGGCAAGTTTTCAAACTTTGCTTAAAGAACCTCTCTAAAGATTTGTGATTTTCGATGATGAATTTACAAAGTCGAAAAAGCCGCTGAGCTTTTTGTTTGTAAAAACCCGATGGCCGAATCGGGTTTTCTAATAATTTTATATTCTTTCTACCAGCTTGATAAATCCCCTTAATTGATAAAGCTTTCATCCCTCTAAGATTTTTCAAGGCCATTTCTACATTTTTCCAGCTCGTCCTTTGGGTCAAAATTGCTCCAATAACAATTTCTTCTTTTTCTTGCCAAGTCTTTTTTCTTTTGCACCACTTCGCCCAAAAATCTCTCGGCCTTCCGTATTTTTTCGAAAGAGAAAGATATAACCGATAAATCTTCATATCAACTTCGTCTAGACTAAATTTTAGATGTGTTTTTTAACCACTGGCCGTATTGGCAATCTGGATTATGTGAAGCCGGCATCTCACTTCTCAAAAGCACAACTGCCTCCGCGAAAACTCCTTGAACATAGGAAGGATCGGTATCAATCATAATAATTTCTTTTTTAAAAGGCAACCGGTCAATAAAGCCATTTCCCTTATCTACTACATAGAAAGCTAAACATCCTTTTTTAACAGTTTTATACCCATTTTTTTCCAGTAAATAAGTATAAATATCCATTTGCAGCTGGAAACGGTCATAGACAGTAGGTACTTTGCTGCCAGTTGATTTATAATCGAGAGGCGCTAACTTCCCATCGCTAAATTCTAAAACATCATCCACTGCTCCAAAAAGAGTGGCGTCTAATTCAGCATCATAATAGCGTATTCCTTTAAAATTGCTTCGCCATTCGTCTAACAATTTCTGGTTCGGAAAAAGCTTAGCTGGAATATTATAGGCTACCAGTAAGGGATGAAGCTCTTTCTTTTTTCTGTATTTATCGAATTCTTCTTTGAGAAGGACGTCTACGGCCGCATTAAGAGCATAAGGGTAAGGTTGCGGCCTTTTGATCCCCTGCCGCTTATCCAGCCAAAAACAAAGCGGACACTCATAATACAAGTTCAAAGAATTCGGAGAAAGTTGTATTGGCTTATTGTTCATTAATAATTTTAACTATTATCCTTCGTTCTCTGGGGCCATCCACTTCAACCAAAAAGATCTGCTGCCAAGTCCCCCGAATTAATCTGCCGTTTTCAACCATTAGAGTTCTCCCCTGCCCCAATAAGCCGGAAAGAATATGGGAATCAGCGTTGTCATCAATTTTATTATGAAGAAAATCAAAGCCAGAGACCATTTTTTTCAAAACTGCCAGCCAATCCTGTTTCAGGCCAGATTCATTTTCCGTTAAAACAATAGCTGCTGTAGAATGAGGCGCAAAAATAAACACCAAACCATCTTTTACTCCGCTTTCTCTAACCATTTCTTCCACTTTATCAGTAATATCAATTAATTGATATCTATTTTCACTTGAAATACTAAACTCTTTAACCATTAGAATTTATTTATTAGTCCACTCTTTTAAACTTTTGATGGTCTGGTTTGGAGGAATGCCAACAACGACGTGATAAGCTGGAATATTTTGAGTAATTACTGCTCCTGCCCCAATCACTGACCCTTTCCCTATTTCTTTTCCGGGAAGGATAATACTTCCTGCTCCGAGGAAAGTTCCTTTCTTAATTTTAATCTTTTTAAAAGTGTCTTTTCTTTCTGCTCCCTCTTTCGAAAGTTTATGGGTTACACCCACAATAGAACAATTTGGCCCTACTTGAACGTCATTTTCTATGTCGACAAATTCAACATATGCGCCAGCATTAATGTCTACGTTCTTTCCTAATTTACTTTTCTTTATGGATGCTCTTTCAAAAATTCGGCAACTATCTCCTATTTCTGAATCGTGGATAATGCAATATTCTCTAATTTGAACGCTCTTGCTTACAGTTGAATTAATGATTTTTGAAGATGGGTCAATTAATGATTTTTTCATGTTCGGAATAAATCTCAAGGCTTGTGAATATATTTTTTCCAAAATTCCTTTAAAAATGGAAGGATTAAAGTTGAAAATATAAAAGCACCTGCAGGAACAATTGCATTCAGCCAAGGTTGAGCAATATTGACAAGACTTAGATAAAATCCTACGACCAGATAGATAAAAACTGTAATCAAAATCCTCCTAGTATGACTTGTCTCCCAAGCCTTATCAACTTCCACTCTTTTATTCCTTTCCTTAATTTCTCTAATTTCTTTTTCTAATTGCTCTTCTGTCATTAATTTATCCAATCTCGGCCTAAGTTTTGATTATTTTTGATTTTGCTTTTTTAATTTCAGCGGGTTTCTCTAATAATTTCCCCTTGTAAAGTTTATATAAAAGAGGGATTACGCCGCAATCTCTACACTTGCCCCAACCGCATTTTCCTTTGTTTTCCTTTGACAGCATCTGACAAAGGGCAATCTCCCTATCAAAAACTTCCTTTTTGATAATATTTTTCTTCAAACCTGTTTTACAAGTTAATTTATTTTTCATTTTCATATACCTTTAGGTTTTTCATGAAGCAATTTTACTCAAATCACCGTTAAGAATTACCGGTTCCATAGCTTTGATTTCACCTTCATAAGTTACGTTAGGAATTTCATTTAATAAAAACGTTTTCTTGTTTAATATGTGAGCAAACCCTATTTCCATAAAAACGCTTCCACCGATATAACCTTTGATACCTTTTTTATCAAAATTTAAAACCAGAATGGCATTGGCCTCTTTTATTTTCTCAAAATAATACCTGAAAGAATCTTGCCTTATTACCCTGTTTGAGAATTCACCACTTTCTTTTTCTTCCAAGATCTGTTCTAAAGTCACTTCTCCATTTAAAATCATCTCAATGGTTTTGGGAATAATTACTTCGTGACCTTCCTTAATTAGCTGGTCAGCCACCCCTTTAATTTTATTGGCAAAATCCAAACTAACACAAATCGCAATTTTCATGATACTTCATTCTACCAAAAAATTGCCCTCGGGCGTAGCCCTACGGGCGAGCCCCTCTCGGCGACTATTGTTGCTGGGGCAAATTGGGTTTATAATGAAACAATGCCCTCGTTTTGAGGAGAAAGGTCGAAGCAACTTCTTTTCAATAGAAACAAAATATGGCTGAATTTTTAATCCTTCTTGCTGCCTCA
Organism: Candidatus Paceibacter normanii SCGC AAA255-P19; assembly: GCA_000398025.1. Lineage (GTDB taxonomy): Bacteria > Patescibacteriota > Minisyncoccia > Minisyncoccales > Paceibacteraceae > Paceibacter > Paceibacter normanii. The sequence goes on from ASKX01000005.1 coordinate 42,100, forward strand.
GGAGTCAAAATAATTGTTGTCTTAATAGGGATTGATGTAATTTTAGGAGTGATTGGCGCGCTTTTGAAAAAAGAATTTGTCTTGGGAAAGCTGGCTGGTTTTATGAGAAAGGGTATCTTGCCCTATGTTCTTGGTTTTGTTGTTTTGGTACTGGCCGGCCAGGCCGTGCCCGCTTTGGGAACTATTGTAACGATTGCTTATTGGCTGATTGTGCTCGCCCTGATCGGTTCAATTCTGGATAATCTTGGAAAAATGGGAGTCCCAATACCAAAGATACTGAGGAAGTAGCAATCCGTTTGTTTGACAGAAAAAGAAGCGTCAATTATCGGCGCTTCTTTTTATTCACTCACATATTCGGGCTTAACTCGGTTTAGCCCGACTCAATTAGACCGCCGGCATAGAAAAACTTATAAATCTCTTTTCCTCCCTTAGAGATTGTTTCTAGCCCAGCCAATTCATCAATAGAGCCTTCGAAGTCCGGCTCACATATATATTTATATTCGTCTTTTTCCCATTCTACTTTTTTCCAAGTCCTTGTGGTTTGCCAGTTTTCCATTAAGGCCCCTCTCAAAATCTTATCCATTTCTTCATCTGGCGTTCCTTTGTAACTCCCATAATATGACATTGACCAAACAGCTTTATCTTTATGATAAACAGCTTCCAGTCCCATAAAAACTCCCTTTCCTGCGTAATAAACGTCTCGATAGAACCAATCCCCCTCTTTATGTTCAAGTTGGGTTGAGCCGTTAAAAGCTGGCTCCGCTTTACCACCGGTACCGGCATAGGTTTTTATTCTCGCCTTCAATAAAAATTGTGTAAGCTCTTCTTTGTTTAACATATTTGATTATTTTACCTTAGCAAATAATAAATCATCTAAAAATTTATTGCCTTTCTTCACGTGTTTTCTCAATTTCCCTTCATATTTGTATCCTACATTTTTCAAAACACCAGCCGAAGCTTTATTAGACGGGAAAGCAAAAGCATATATTCTTTTTAAACCCAACCTTTCAAAACCATATTCTGTTACTAATTTTACGGCTTCGGTCATAATCCCTTGCCCCCAATGCTCTTTTCCTAGCCAATACCCTATTTCTGCGCTATGGCCATATATTCTGTCTAAGCCAATTCCGCCAATAACTTCTCTATTTGCCGTAATGGCAAAGTTCATTTCGGTTTTTTTCTTTTTCCTGTTTAATTTTAGGTTATGGTTAATCCACCAGCGTGCATCTTTCAATTTATAAGGAAAAGGAATTCTTAAAGTATTCCGTGCTATTGTCCGGTTATTGATATTTTTCATCAATGACTTTTCGTCTCCCTTCCCAAACGGCCTCAATATAAATCTTTTTGAACGAATTATCGCCATAGTCTACACTTTAGTTATTTTGAAAATTTTATTCCTTTTCTTGAATCCTTTAATTAATCTTACCTTTGGCTCCGGAATCTTGAAATATGACGAAAGAATTTTTCTCACTCCCCTGTTGGCTAATCCTCTTTCCGGCCTCTCTTTAATTCTTATCTCAAAACTATCTTCCGATTTTTTAATAATTCCTTCCTTTTTTGAATTTGGAAAAACCTTAACCTTAATTAACATCAATATCATTCTACCAAAAAATTGCCTCCTTTTCTAATATAATAATAAAAAACCAAAGCACCCAAAAAACTTATTAAACTTGCTGCATAAAAAACAGACTGGATGTCTAAAATATCCATAACCACTCCCAAAATTAAAGGAGCCAATACAAAACCTAGACTGGCAGCTATCTGCCAAAAACTCATTAAAGTGCCCATGCCCATATTTTTACCCAACAAGACAACAAAAGCGGTAGCTGAAGGTATAGCGACAGCAGTGCTGACGCCCAGTACAGCGCTAATCAAAATTAATTCTCCGAGACTCTGAGCAAATGGTATTAATAATAGAGTTATCCCGGCTATTAAAGAACCTGCCATAATAAAATAAAACTTATTGTATTGGTCAGCCATCCGGCCAAAAGGTCTTTGCAAAACAACATTAAAAAGAGTATTAACAGCAAATAAAATACCGACTTGGGTGGCAGAAAGACTGATGCCTGAAGCAAAAAGAGGTAAAAAAACCATCAAGGCAGAGCGACCCACGGCCACACTCATTCTAAAAAACATCAGACCTTTAATAAGGTTGTGTTTCAAGACGATTTTAAGCGAAATGGGGGTTTCTATTTTTCTTGAATTTTTTTGGTCAGGTAAGAAAAACAAGGCGATCAGAAAGGCCACAAAAGACAAAAAAGCCAAAGCATAAAAAGCAGCCGATAAATCAAAAGCGTCTTTCAGAATACCGCCTAAAATTGGGCCTGTCCCCATACCTAAAAACATAGAGATATTAAACGTACCCATAGAAACCGCTTCTTCGCCTTCGTCTCTGGTCTCGCCCACATAAGCCATAGCAATTGGTACCACCAGGGCCGAGGCAAAACCATGAATCAACCTGACTATAGCTAAAGAATAAACGCTGCCAGCCACCAAATAAAGCAAAGAAATAATAGAGTAAGCCAGTAACCCAAAAACAATAAATTTCTTTCTGCCCTTTCTGTCAGAAATTCGACCCACTAAAGGCAACACCACTAATCTCGCTAAAGCAAAACCAGAAAATATGACTCCAAGCCAAATACCGCTAGCCCCCAATGTCGCAGCATAAATTGGCATCAAAGGAGTAATGATGCCCATACCCAACATAGAAGCGAAAACAGCAATGAATAAAACGTAGAATATTCTTTTTCGCATAAGTTTTTATTTTATCATTGAAATAAATTCCCGACAACAAAAAATCGCCTTTTGGGCGACTCATTGAAGATAAACTTCAACAAACTAATTAAAGCTTTATTATTCTAAAAAATACCTTTTTTCTAAGAATGCTTGGATCTGTTTTACGTGACCGGGCAGGATTCTCTCTGGTAAATTATTAAAATCAAACCATTCCCATTTTTCGCACAAATCCGGCTCTTTTACTAAAGGACTATCATCTCCAATGCCTTCTGCTATAAACCCTACTTGTAGATAGTGAATCTTGCCGGTTAAATCATTAATAAGATTCGTGAATATGAATTTTTCCGCCCTTAAGCCGGTCTCCTCTTCTAATTCACGAGCGGCAGCTTTTTCCATTTCTTCGCCATCAGCCAAATGGCCTCCTGGCAATCCCCAACTCCCGGCGCCAAAACCCGCTATCCTTTTTCCCAATAATAATTTTTTATCCCTCAAAACGAATACATTCACTCCTATATGAAATTCTTTAAATTTTCCTTCCATTTTAACTACAGCCTAAATTTTGGTTATTTTAGAATTAGAGTTTCTAATAAAATTATTAAACTGCTAAAAATAAGAGAAATTAAAAACGCAATCCGCCAATTTATTTTTTTAGTAAGAAATGACATTTTATGTTAGGCCTTCTTGATATTCTTGCCCGTTTATCTTGGGAAATACAGGGTAAATTTTTTGGACCCTGCCGACTTGCCCATCTTTTAACCGCACCTTGATCCCGCGGTGATGAGAGGCAGAACTCGTCAAAATTTCCGCCACTATTCCGCGGGTAAGCTTTCCGGTTCTCTGGTCCGCTTTAAGCACAACTTCCACTTCCGAACCGATTTTTACATTTTCCCTCCTTTGCCCGTCCATAATTTTATTTCTCAACTTGTCCATAGTGAGTAAGTCGAACTATTGAAGGATTAATTCTTCGACTTTTTTTCAAAAGTCCATATATAAAAATCTTCCTTAGTTAAATTTGTCTTTCCTAAAATTTGCTCCCTCATCCTCAATAGAATTTCTGCCATTTTCTCTCTATTCTTTTTGTCTTGATCCTCTTCATTTTTATAGGGGTCCTTACCTTTAAATTTGGCTTCAATTAAAAAAATATTTATCGCTTTTACAATATCATCTGGGGCAGAAATCCACGATTTAACATATTCTTCAAGAAATTTTCTTTGTTTTTTCTTTTGTTCATTGCTATCTTCGTAAAAGTCGCTAAAAAATCCAGTAGACCCATCCAAGATGTTCCTAAAGTTCTCTATTTGTTGTTGTATTAATCTATTGTAGTTTTCTTTTCGTCTCTCAACAAAAAGACCAATTATAACCAATATAATGGGAAGCAATAAGGGTAAAGAGGGTTCTTTTATTATAGCGATTAAATTATTGACTGCCTGTTGATTAGTTAAAAAATCAATCATTATTTTATTTCTCAACTTGTCCTGAATTTATTTCGGGATTAATTCTTCGACTTTTGATTTTTAAAATCTTTTTTCTTTAGTCCTATTTTATCGAGTAACAAATCTAGTGATTGGGCAAAAAACTTTGGCAATATCACGCCCTCAAAATCTCCCCAATCAACTGTTGGAAAATTCCTCCAGTCGCTGAATCTATTATTGGCAATTGCAAATAATTGTATGCCAAGCGATTTTGGCCGGACTTTCAAGTATGGCATCGTTTTGCCATCTTTTAATTCATATTTATCCGTTTGAAAGTCCCCGATGAGGTCCTTTGCATGTAATCCGTGCAAGATCATACCAAAATCCTCTCCTCCAAACTGTTCTATAATATCGAGCAATGGGAAAAATAGTTCTTCACGGTTAAGTTCTGTCTCTTGTCCGGGATTAAGCGTTTTCTTCCGATTATTAGCGATTAATTCTTTGTTTAGCGTTCGATAAATTATGTAATGCATTCTTAACTGTCCAGAAGACATCGATTTGATTATGTCCACATAAAAAACACCGGAATCGTCTTTCCCATCTATACTTCTAGAAGACGCTAATATTCCGCCAAAGTATTCAGCACAAATCGCTTCATCTGTAAATGAACCATTCCAAAAAACATCACGTGCAACTCTTAAATTAGCCTTTCCTCTATCCTTTGGGTTTTTTAATTTTCTGAATGCTTTTAGAAAGATCAAATCTCGTCCTTTTTTATATAATGTGTTAATATCTTGGCCAATCTCTTTAGACGTTGGGCCTAAAACATTTTCAATAATTATATCAATAGACTTTGGAATAAGTGAGTTGCTCATATCTTTGATTTGGCAAAAGCAAATCGCGGAAAATTTACTTTGTGTAATTTTCTACGATTTTAATCTCTTCTGGCGTGAGGCCGTAGAGTTTATAGACGAGCTGGTCAATTTGTTTTTCGTATTCGCGAACTTTGGCTTGTTTGGTTGGTTTTTTAAAAATAATCATCGTCGAGGAATCTCCTACTTCTTTATTCGGTATTCGCCTGATTCTAATTTAGATACAATCTCTTGAGTATATATACTGAAAGTCCTAAACGCGTCATCCTTCAACGGCTTATCCTTTATCTGTAGGAGTTTCCCCTTGATTTTTTTCTCCACCCCTTCTATGTCATCAATGGTCTTTATGAATACGTTTGGTTCATTTCGTAATAGAAACCACTCTTTATCGGTATTTTTACTTTTATCCAACAATTCTAGATCCTCTCGTGTCATTTTCGGAAATAGATAGTAGAATTTTTTATCGAAGAAATAGTACTTAGTAAGAAACATCTCACCTACCGCAATGTGACCTGCTCGTTGGGATCCGTCAGTAAAGTTTCTCCTACTTCTTCCGGCATATTTTATAACGTAATCGTCTTTTATTATTGTTGATCGCTTTTTTGCAAATTCTTTCCAGTCCCCCTTGTAAAATAACTGGAATTTTGTGTTGAATATTTCATGCATTTCTTCCAGATAACTTTTTATGAAATCAGCAAAGGAATTCTTGTCGCCATATCTTTCCAGTAACCCTTTTACTACTTTTAGGTCATCAGTAACTAAATAGTTGCCCCTTTCTACCTGAGAAGCGTAATAAGCCATTCCATATAAATCTGGCTGTATTTTACTAGAACCTTTTTTAAGATAATAAATCCCGATCAGGCCATTTTTTACAGCACCAAGCGCATGATGAAATCTTTGGTAAAGAGCATTACCAGCAGAATTCCGATTCAGCGCATCAGTTCCCTCTAAGGCAATGATTGGTTTTTTGTCTATTTTTTTATTGTTAAAACCGTCTACCCATTCTTCATCAACATACCAACAAGCATCACACGACCCATAGGAAACACCATTAAAACCAAAGGTGAGACCTCCGTCAGAAAATAAATTTTGATCCTCTCTACTGCTTTGTGGAAATATCCTCAATTTTATATTCCCATACTCATAGCTAAGAGTATCTATTATTTCGCGTTTTATAATTTCGTCACTGGATAAAGCCATAAAATTATAGTTGTTTAATCTTTCCAAGGATTTCCTCTATATCAGTACTCAAAACAAAATCGACAAGATCAGACTCTTTATCCAGAGGAGACCTCTTTATACTTAAGTAAAATTCTTTCAACTCATCGTTAGTGAAATTAGCAATCAGGTAAAATTTAATGTAATTTTCTAACCACTGGATATAATCCTCTTTTGACAAAGGATTTTTTAAAACATAGCTATCCTGAGGAGGAATAATTGTAATTTTGAAATCTTCGTTAAAAGTGACCAGACCAAAGTAATTCTCCGACGGACTAGTTTTTGATGGATGAATTTCAAAACCTTTATCAAACAAACTTGTTTCCAAGTATTTTTTTAATTGTTTAGACATTTGAGAAGTGCCGGTCTTTGCTTCACCAACCAGCAACTCAGAATCTTTTGCTTCGAACATGTCACCATTAAAATCTTTAAAGTTCCTGATCAAGGCAAGTTCAATAACATGAAAGCCACGACCAGACAAAAAGCCGGATTTATGAATTTTCTGTATCGTATTTACTAGTCCGTATCCAGCAAAATCAGGAGAACCTAAAGAATGGGCAAGTGGCACCTGATTCTCAACAATAAAACCAAGGTTCTTAAAATATTCTGCGGCAAGATACTCCATCAATGGTTCCATCCCATTACCTTGCTTACTCGTCTCTATCCGCTGAATAATATATTGTTCTGGATTCTCAATTTTACTAAACTTCTCTTCCAAAAAAGAGGACAGATCCCTCTCCGAATCAAATTCGACTGGCACGACATACTTATCTCCATCAAATAAATAACTCTTTGCTTGAGATAATATATAGGGTGTATTTTTCAATACACCATTATCAAAAATCCCGGATACAAACTTGTAGTTGAATGCATTGTAAAAAAGCTTGAGTAAACCTTTTGGTGTAAAGGGGTAGATTGGATTTTCTAAATACCCGGCACCGGTGATGCTACTATAAATAAAAGCATCTCTTGCGGGCATTTTGATTGCTTTCCCTAGATTAGTATCCACTATTTCATAGTTGAAATTTGCCTTAAATATTTTGAAATAATCTTTTTTGTATATTTCCATAATTTGATTCGATTATTTGCTGAAAGAGGCCAATCACCTTTTCAACATTTAACTTTTCGCAAGCGTAAATTGTATATCCCTCAAAAATCTTACTGAGCACGACAGCAACAAATAAGTCGTATGCTTTATTTAGGTTAAACAAAGCACCATTATTATCACCAAGATAGTCAACAATATCCCTCGCTATCTCCTCGGGATGCACCCCTTTATTTTTCGAGTTAATCTTTCCTCTCGTATTTTTAAATGTTACATAAAAATCTGATTTTGGTGAGAATTTTGACCAACTTTTATTATAAGGACTACCAAGGGTGCTATAGGAGAAAATATCTTCTAAGGTCATCCCACGATCTCGAATAAGTTCTGCAACTGTGATCCAGATATTTAGATCTTTATTCTGAAATGCCAAAGTAAAATATCCATCTTTTTTTAGAACCCTTTTAGCCTCAGCGATGAATGATTTTAATTGATTTTGATATTCACTAAAACCCTTTTCCCGAACAGGGTTGATAATTACTTCCTCTTCTATTCTAAAATCCTTTCCTAACCAACAATTCCAAATGTACGAAAGTTCTGAATACTGAATTGTGTCACCATAGGGCGGATCTGTTATCAAATAATCTACAGACCCATTTTTAACCTCCTTCATCTTCAAAGAAGATTTGTTGTATATCTTGTGCCTACCTAATCCATTGGAATCATTTATCTTACTTCTCTCTGCCAAAGCCTCTTTTGCCAGTCGTACATTATTTAATCTGTCTAAGAATCTCCACCATACATTTTCTTCAATAAAATCATCCGGTATCCAGAAATTATTTACACTAAGGGGCCGGACATTCTCTGCTTTTAATTTACTAACATGGAGAAGAGTGTTGGTGAATGCAAGTAGGAACAAATCTTTATTGGCTAGCTTTGATCTTTGGATTACATCATACAAAAGAGCCAAAGAAAGCAAGTTTCTCTTAGTAAACATATCTGATACCCTACTAACCCCCTTATAAGAAAATCTGTCTTTATAGAACTTCTTTGGAAATTTCTTATCCGGATATTCTAAATCTTTAGAGAATCTAATTTTAGGATTTAAATTTTTTTCTTCCAAGACTGTTTTTGTTTTATTTTTAAACAACCCATCTGCTATCACGGCGTTGTATTTCTGGGAATTCTTATGACCAAGAATCGTGTACAGAATGTATTTATCGTCACCAACATAATACAGATCCATTATTTTTTTTGATACTTCTTCTTGGAGTATGTTTAAGTCATTATTTGCACTGTTTTCGTCATAATCTGTATTAAGTGAATTCTCTGCAAGGAAGGTGGCAAATGGATTTAAATCATACCCAACAAAATGTCTACCGGACAAAATTGCTTCTAATCCTATAGTTCCACTACCGCAAAAGGGGTCGAGAACAGTTTCACCGTTGTTTGAATATTTTTTTACATATTCTCCAATAATAAACCATGGTTTGCGTGACCAATATTTATGCAATCTCGCGACTCGAGAAAACTTACGATCGTACTCAAAATCGTTTATATCTATAAAATTATTAACAATTTTTTCTAAGTTCACTGACATTTTATTTCTTTTGAAAAATTAAACAGTAGTGATGGAGGATATTGCTTGCCCATGCAGACGGATATCCATACGGGGCAAGTCCTATTTTATCTTGGATCCAGACCTTTTCATCTTTGAGCTCATATTTTTTTGAAAGAATTCTCGCCAAATCCCAAGCGAGCGGGTAAAATTTACCCTCCTTCTTTACATTTTTAACTATGACAACCAGATACCCCTTTTTCTTTAATAGATCATAAACATCAAAATAAACCTTCGCTAACCTTTCCAAGAAGATTTCATAATCACCAATATTCCCCAAGTCTTCCGTCCTTGTAGAGTAGTTGTAGTCTAAACTATTTTTAGTTCTTTTATTCTTAAAATCCTTAGTGCTTCGATTTAGTACATCCCAGTAGGGGGGCGAAGATATTGAGAATGCTATTTCAGGAATTTTAAAATTTTTTATATTCTCTGCGCTATCATTAAAAATATTCTTCTTGAACTTAGGAGTTCTTTTAACGGAGATATCACAATATTTCTTATTCAATTCAATCCCATATCCAACCCTTCCTGTCCGGTTACATGCAACAAGAGTGCTACCTATACCACTAAAGGGGTCGAGAACAGTTTCACCTTTTTTTGTAAAAAATTCAACGAACTTTTCAATCATCGTTGGCGAGAAGGTCGCCGGGTGATCTTTTGAATTAGGCGATGCAGCTCTTTCCTCTTTTAAATCCTTGTGTAAAGCATTAAAGACAAACCAACTACAAGTAAACTTGACCCATTCTTTGCCCGTTAACTCGTTTATTGGGTTTGAAAGATCGTAAGCCCCCTCTTCAGGGTCAATTAAAACAGCCTTAGCTGCTTTTACATCGCCCCCGGGGTTATACAAAGCAACTTCTGACCAATTCTTTAAAAAACGCTCAGGCACTGAATCCTTTTTATCTTTGAGCAAGTTTGCTAATTTTCGCTTTGCTTGTTCATTCTTCTTTTTATCCTTTACAGGAACTACGCTTTTCCCTTCTTTGTAATAAAAATAATGTTTCATATGTTTGGCAGAGATGAAATCACGGGCATATCCCTCCTTTCCTTCGGGTTCAGCTTTAATATCTTCTTTTGTTTTTTATACTGTGCCATGCGGTTTATATTAACCTTCCATTTTTGAAACTAAAATAATTGTTTTTCGTAACAATAATATGATCTACCACTTCAATGCCTAAAATTTTGCCCGCTTCTGTTAACCGTTTTGTTATCTCCAAATCATCTTCTGACGGCTCGGGGTCGCCTGAAGGATGATTATGAGCAAATATAACCGAGGCGGCTTTGTTTTTGATGGCTTCTGCAAATACTTCGCGCGGGTGAACAACGCTAGCATTAAGACTGCCAACCGAAACTTCTGCGATTGAGTGGTTTCTGCTATTAAGAGCAATGATATAAAAATGTTCCTTGTGATAATTTTTAAGTTTACTTTTTATTAATTTATAAACTTTTTCCGGATCGGTAAGTTCTTTGCTTTTGTAAGGCAGGGTTTGAGTAGAAAGCCGACGACCGATTTCAAAAGCGGCTTTTATTTGAGCGGCTTTAGCCAGTCCAATTCCTTTGATTGAAGACAGTTCCTCAATACTTGCTTCGGCTAATTTTTGTAAACTTCCAAAATGGCTCAAAAGTTTTTGGGCGGTGACCGTCACCGATTCACCCGCAACGCCGCGCCCCAAAATAAGCTGCAGTAATTCTTGAGCCGAGAGCGCTTGTTCGCCAAACTTAACTAATCGCTCACGCGGACGCTCATCAGTTGGCAAATCGTGAAGTGTGAATGATTTTCTCATAATTATTTTGTTCTAATTAATAGTCACTGATTACATATTAAGTTGCCAGATGGCGAAGTTTAAAACGGTGGCGAAAGTAACCCAGAGAAGATACGGAACAAAAAGAAGACCGGAAAGCTTTTCTATTTTGTAGAATTTAAGAATAGTAATGGCAATCACCCCCCAGAGAATAATAATTTCCAGAAGAGCCAGAAAGGGATTCATCAAGCCAAAAAAGATAACTGACCACCAAGCATTAAGAACCAATTGCAGGAAGTAAAGCTGTAAAGCTAATTTAGCTCCGGGCTCTCTCCTCTTTTGCCAGACAAAGAAGACGGCAATGCCCATTAGCACGTAAAGGGTAATCCAGGCGGGCGCAAAAAGCCAGTTGGGAGGACTAAAGAAAGGTTTCTCAAGATAAACGTACCAGGTTTGAATACTGGGAGCCGTAAAAATAGAACCAATGACTCCTGCCAGCTGAGCTACGACAATGGAAATAATTATGGTTAGAATTTTCTTCATTTGAATAGTTTCCTTTGTCTAAAGGTTTTGGAGGTTTCCAGGGCGATTTTCTTGCCGAGTTTGGTGAGAGAAAAAGAGGTTTTAGGATCGCCGGTGATTAATCTTCTTTTTCGAAGGGCTCGCAACTGGCGGTCTAGTTTAAGGGAATCGGGCCATTGAGGATATTTTGAAAAACTAAAAGATTCGGGAAACAAGCTAAAACACTCTTTAATCAGCCGCTCAAAAGTGCATTTTTCTTTGTTTTCCACTACTGAATTGACGCCAAAAATAATGAGGTCGGTAATTGAAGTTTTTGGTTCTCGTTTCATTTTTAAGGTTGTAAGATGTCTTCGGTACGGTCGTCAATTGAAATTATTACACTATTTACAGTTGGAAACTGCATTAAGGTATCAGTAATCTGGACCCGGATAGCGGCTACCCGGCAGGAACCGCCAACCTGGAATTCCAACTGTTCATCAAAATTAACTGTAACTACTCCGTCTATCATAGAAAGGGTTTGTATTTTGACTCCAGAGTTAATGCTGGTGAAATATCCCTGGGTTTTCTCTTCTTCGGTCGGTCCTTTCAAAAGCTCATTTAAAGCGGCTTCGACTACAGTCTGGGTTTTGACAATTTCTCTCTTGACCGGAAAAACCTTTCCGCAGTCCAAGGCTACCGGATTTTTTCCGCTGTTACTGAAAAAAGCTAAAACAATCATAGTTTCTTCGGCTGGTTGGTCTAATTCTGGCTGACCCAAAGGATAATAAAGCTTAAAGGCAAAGTAGCCAGCCAAAACCACCAAAAATGTTATCAAAAAGATTGGTAATTTATTCATTTACCGAGCTTTCATTCTTTTATTTATTTATAAATATGAAAGTGAAGGTGAAGATGAGGATAAAATCCTCATCGCCTTACTTTTTCTTTTTTTGCTTGCCTTTGATTCGACGGTGTTCCAGGCGGGTAGCTAAAGTCCAGGCGCGGGTGGGCCTTTGATCCCTTTTCTTATACGGCTTAGGTTTGAATTTTTGCATTTTACTTTTTTCCTTCTTCTGGCAGGTCTTTGCCGAATCTTTCAAAGGCCCTTAAAATCTCTAGGGGCACGGCAAAAACAATGGTGTTTGACTGATCAGAGCTGATGTCGTTGATTGATTGAAGGGTTCTCAAATGCAAAGCTCCCCTGGCTTCTGATAAAGTATTGGCGGCTTTAGCCATGTTGCTAGCAGCAATCACTTCTCCTTCTGCCTTAATAATAATGGCTCTTTTTTCTCTCTCAGCTTCCGCCTGCTTGCCAATCACTCTTTTCATTTCTTCTGGCAGGGTTATGTCTTTTAGCTCAACGTTGATAACCTCAATCCCCCAAGGGTCTGAAGCTTTATCTATAATGTCTCTGATATTTTCTGAAACCCTGTCTCTGGCAGAAAGAAGCTCATCCAAATCAACCTGACCCACGGCGTTTCTCATTGTGGTTTGAGCCAACTGGGAAATGGCGTAGAAAAAATTCTCTACTTCTAAAACCGCCTTATCTGCCTCCCTGATTTTGTAGTAAATAACGGCATTTACACTGACGGAAATGTTGTCTCTGGTAATTGCCTCCTGATTGGGTACGTCCACTGCCTTGACTCTTAAATCTACCTTTTTGTAAAACTGAATAATCGGCCAGACCAGCCTCCAGCCAGGATTCATCAAGCCAGAAAATTTACCCAGGGTGAATCTAAGTCCTTTCTCATACTGATTAATCTGTTTAATGGAAATCAGAATAATGAATACAACTATTCCTAAAATTGGATATGGCATATTTTTAAATGGTTAATGTTAATAACTTATATTTCAGACCTTTTTGAATAAATCTATCTTAATTTTGGCACTTTTTTGAGGGTTTGTCTATTGACTTGACATTTTATTTGGCTGGCATATAATGGACACCAGACGATAAGTTAGCGTATCTTAAACGAGTCTTTAATCACCAAACTTCCGCAATGGAAGTGAAGGTAGAAAAGAAGGCAAAGCCTTCTTTGATAAAGTTTAAAGTAGTAGTTAAGTGAGCGGCTCTTATCGGAAAGGTCGCTTTTTCGTTTTAGTGCATCCTGTGTCTTCTACGGAAGATGTAGGATAAAATCATGGCATTCGATAAATCTAGCTCTGGGAGAGGGTTTACGCCTCGCGAAACAGTCAAAGGCAATTGGAAATGCGCTGACTGTGGAGCTGAAATCACTGAACTTCCTTTCGAACCAGCCCCTGACAGACCAATTTATTGCCGGGACTGCTGGTCAAAAAGAAGGTCTCAAAACAGAGGTTTTGAACGCTAATCCCAGATTAAAAAACCCCGCTTCTGGCGGGGTTTTTTATTTTGTCTTCATTTCTTTTTCTTACGCCATTTGGCTTCCAGATCTTTGGCGCCTTTTTCGTCAAAACCAAAATGGTGGGCAACTTCGTGCCAAACCACCATCTTCACTATTTCTTTAATTTCTTCTGGCGAAGAAGCTAAACGCTCAATTGATTCCTGAAAAATAGTAATTTTATCTGGCAAAATCTGGCCAAATCCCCTGCCCCAAACTGTTTTGGGCACTCCCTGATACAATCCTAAAAGAGTTTGGCGAGGCGGCCTATCTTCAACAACAATAGCCGCATTATCTATTTCTTTGCGAATATGAAAAGGCAAATCCAGCAAAGCTTTTTTAACTAATTTTTCAAACTCTTCACGCTTCATTGATCCGAACAAAGTGAAGGATGGAGATGAGCCGAATGGCTCCTCGACTTTTTAGATGCCTAGAAGTTTAGCGGTAATAAAAATTTCAATAATAGCAGCAATAGCTAAAAGCGGTAAAAGGACTTTCCAGAAGAATTCAAAAGCGTCAGATAATTCTTTTTTTATTTCTCCTTGCTTTACGCGAGCGTTAGCGAAGCGTGGAGATGAATGAAGTTCATCGACCTTGAAAACCTTTTGAAAAACTGTTTTACCGATCTTCAACCCCAGAGCGCCGGTTAGTATTAAAACCGGGATTTCTATAATGCCGTGAGGCAAAGTGCCCAAGAAAAAGACCGACCAAGAAAAGGTTTGTTGAGAAAAGAAAGCAACTATTCCTAAAATAGTTCCATTGGACAACAAAACCAGAAATGGAAAGACGCCGAAAGCTGCCCCTAAAAGAAGAGTTAGAAATAAAACCAGCCCGTTATTTAAAACAATAAAGAAAAACTGGCCAACTGGACCCATTTCAAAAATGGGCTCAAAGACTTTTTTTACTTCTTCCAAAGCTATTTTTACTTCCTGAGGAGAAGTTTGGGTGGCAAAGTATCCGTAAAATATCCCGAAAGCAAAAATTAAAAAAGAGACCAAGATAAAATATCGCCGTTGGTAAAGATATCCTTTAAATTTTCCCAAGTTTAATTTGGTGGCGAATTTTTTCAACATAATTATTAAAAAAGTAAAGATTGTGAAAAGTTAATAATTTTAAGGCGGTGATTTCTTTGGCTCTGAATAAATGCGAAAGGTAAGCTCGAGAATAGTTTTGACAAACAAAACAAGAGCATTTTTTATCCAAAGGACTTTTATCTTTCAAAAACTTAGCTTTATTCAAATTCAGTTCTCCTTGAGAGGTAAAGACGATACCTCGTCTGGCATAATGAGTGGGAAAGGAACAGTCAAAGAGATCAATGCCAGCTTTAATGATTTGAGGAATATCTTCCAGATAGCCAATGCCCAAAAGATGCCGGGGTTTGTCTTTTGGTAATTCTTTTATTGCCCAACCCAACATCTGAAGCATTTTTCTTTTGTTTGAGCCGAACTCACCGCCGATACCAAAACCATCGAAGGCCAAAGAACCAATAAACTTGGCACTCTCAATTCTTAAATCTTTGTATCTGCCGCCCTGAACAATCCCGAAAAGAGCTTGCTTTGTCTTTTTAGCATCCAGGCAGATTTTGGCCCATTTGTGGGTTTTTTCTAAAGATTTTTTGGTGTATTTGTAATCAGCAATGGGCGAAGTGCATTCATCAAAAGCAAAAATAATGTCAGCTCCCAATTTTTCCTGAATCTTGATTGACTCTCTTGGCCCTAAAAACAATTTCTTCCCATCTAAAGAAGACCTAAAGAATACTCCCCTATCAGTGATTTTCAAAAGCTTGGGCTGCTGACCGTATCCGATTAACCCTGTATCTTTTTTAGAAAGGTGCAGGGTAAATTTCTTCAATATTTTGCCAGTTCCGTAGTCACGACCAAAACCCAAACTAAACACCTGGAAACCACCAGAATCAGTCATTAAAGGCCGCGACCAATTCATAAACTGATGAAGACCACCGGCTTTAGCAATAATATCTTCGCCTGGCCTTAAATGAAGGTGATAGGTGTTACAGATTAAAATCTGGCTTTTAGTTTCTT